>JABWAN010000344.1 GCA_013361015.1 Candidatus Zhuqueibacterota bacterium
TCGCGGTGCCGCCGTTGGAAAGAGAGGAAGCACTCGCGCTCATTCGCGGCCCGGTGCAGGGTATCTTCAGTTACGAGCAAGACGCCTTGGAAAAAGTGCTGGCCTATAGCAAGTGCGAGCCGTATCGCATTCAACGATTGTGCGTGAACGTCATCAATCGCATCATCGAAATGAAACGCCGCCGCGTCACCGCCAGTGATATCGAGGCCGTGCAAGCGGAAATCTTTCAACACGAGACGCGAGTATAATGAACCGCGAATAGCAAGATGCAATTATCTTTCAACATTCTCTCCCTGATTCTTTTGCTGGGTGCAGCCCAGGGTTTCTTTTTGGCGCTTCTCCTCTTTGAAAGAAAGCGGAACCAAACGGCGAATCGGATGCTGGCCTTCCTCGTGTGTTTCTATTCAGTGTATATTGGTGATGTTGCTCTGCTCGTGATGAATTACCATAAGGCTTTTCCTCACTTGATTGGACTGACGGTCGGATTGCCTTTCCTATTTGGCCCGCTGCATTACTTGTATGTTCGGCTGATGATTTCTCCCGGCCGCAGCCTGGAGAAACGAGACTGGCTCCACTTTCTTCCTTATGTGATTTTCAAAACGTATATGTTGCCTTTTCATTTGTCCAGCGCTGCGGAGAAGCTTCAGTTTCTGCAAAACCTGGCTGTCGCTGGCGAACCGCTCGCTCTCATTTGCTTTGAGTCGGCCATGATTTTGCAAGGCAATATTTATATGATCCTGAGTATGCTTTTATTGAGAAAGCATTCCAGGACGGTCAAAGACTCCTTCTCTTCCATTGACAAAATCAATCTCACTTGGCTCCGCAACATCACAATTGGCACCTCGTGCATTTGGCTTTTGGTGCTCATCTTTAACATTTTGCCTGCCCTTGGCCTCACCTTAACCGAAAACGCGGACCACTTTATTGCTCCCGCCACCTCGGTTTTTATTTATGTCATGGGATATCTGAGCCTGCGCCAACGGGAAGTCCATATCGAGAAGTTTGATCTTACCCGCGCTCCGAAGTACCAAAAATCCGGTCTGTCCGCTGAACAGGCGGAGAATTACTTGCACCGCCTCCGGCAGTTCATGGAAACAAAAAGGGTATATGCCAAAAACGACTTGACCCTGAATGAACTAGCTGAACAAATTGCCATACCGGCGCATCACCTCTCTCAAATCATCAATGACAGGCTGCGGCAAAATTTCTATGACTTTGTCAACAATTACAGAGTTGAAGAAGCAAAAAGAAGACTGCTTGATCCTGCGTACCAGCATCTTACCATTTTGGCAATCGCTTATGAAGTCGGCTTCAGTTCCAAATCCGTCTTCAATGCGGCGTTTAAGAAATATGCCAACATGACGCCCTCCCAGTTTAAGAAGAAGGTCTCAGAATAAAGGATTTGTGCAGCACCCCACCAAGCCAAGCTGCTAAAAAGATGTCCTTCCCGATAAGCTGAGACGATTCGCACGGTTCAAGACATTATATTTCTCCCGCACGTTACAATTATCCCCCACGTGCAAAAAGCAAGTCTTGAGGGATAAATCATTTTTTTCAAGAACCAACGACGGGAGATCCAAATGAACCCCCCAAAATTCGTCAGAAGCGCGCCGGCATTTGTCGTGTTATGCTTCATCGCCATATCGCACGCGCAAGAGCTGCACGTCAATCATGACCTCAAAAGCTGCTCGATCGAGCTTGATCCTTCCTTAACGCAAGGCCAGTTTCACAAATTCACCCGCGAGGCTGCGCAAGTTTTTACTTTCAAGCTCATGTCGCCCGCAGAGCCGCTCGGCGCAAAAAAATTTCAGGTCGGCATTGATTACTCGATCACCAAAATCAATGATGCCGATCCGGCCTGGAACAATACATTCTCGCATCCTCACGAAACGCATTATCTTGGTGATCAGCTTGCCTTTCCCAAGCTTTTCGCCAGAATGGGGATGTCTGATAGAATCGATGTAGGATTCTATTTCACCAAAAATCCAGAGGCGAATTATGGTTTCATGGGCGGCGAAATGAAATATGCCCTTTTCATGCAACCGGAAAAGCCCTGGGCAATGGCGGTCCGGACCACTTACGTCACGCTGCTCGGCGTCGAGGACCTGAACTTCCATCTGTTGGGCGCGGATTTATCGGCGAGCAAAAAGATCGGTAGGTTGACGCCCTATTGCGGGATCGGCGCCAATCTTGCGCGGGCCATCGAAACGACTTCGAAAGTTAATCTCCATAACGAAACCGTTTTGACACCGCGGGGAATCATTGGCGGCCAGCTCTCCCTCTCCTTCTTTACTGTGACCGCGGAGATGGATGTCGCGGCGGTTTCCACACTCTCACTCAGAACGGGTTTTAGATTTTAATTCCCTCGACTGACGTACCTGAGCATAAGGGAGCATGGATTTTTTGTCCACATATGTATCGCGGATAAAAAATACGTGCTCCCTATTTCTTGAATTCAGCGCGCGCTTGTCCGGCTGATCGTTGTTAGGGACAAGCCACGCTGCAATCGTCAGATTATTTCACGCGTTGATAGTAGCCACCGCGAGCGTCAAGTCGGATAATTCGTTCTCGCTGAAATCCGGATGACACTTCTCATCGCATTAACGGAGGCGATACCGTCGCATAGCGAGAGGCAAGCCACCTTGGCGTTGCTTATCACTGCTTCGAGGCAGAGGAGAAGCAAAGAAACTCAATCGGCGCGCCGTTGTCGACAATAAAAGCGACCGTCACGCCTGGACTCGGGCCGTTGGGTTGAATCAGAATTTCCTTGCCAGCCAACTCGGCTTCGAGATCGTCGACTTCGAAGACGACATGCGGCACGGTTTTGACAAGCTCGGGCAGCAGGCAATCCGGATCAAAACGCATCCATTCGACGCCATAGGGGCTTGCTTCGTAACCCGACACAAAAAATTTCAGAGGCTCAATGTAACGCTCGCCCTCGCGCGGCGCTCGTGTGGGAATGCCGAGATGATGAAAACGTCTCATATCGCTAATAGCTGTAGTTGCTGCACAAGTACACGCGCTTGAATCCCATCGCGCCAAAATTGTGATAGCCGTCATGATTCATTTCAGCGTCGGGCTTTTCAATATCCGCGACAAAACACTTCGCACCGAGCCGCAGGCCATCTTTAATAATCTCACGGCAAAGATGAAAATCAAGTGAAAAATCCTGCGTCATAAATCCGGGCACCGGCGCTTCGATGCCCCACCAAGCCATGCCATCTTGATGTATGTACATCGAGCGCGCGGCAACGATTTTTGCATCATCACGCAGCGCGTAATGATGCCAGCCATGGCGCTCCACCAGCGAAAGGAGAAGTGGCTTGGTCGGCGGCAAATTATACCTCGTGACCAAGAACGTCGCCCACTCTTCCATCGTTACGCGCGAGACTTTCTCGACGCGCATGCCCGCCGGCATTTCAGTTTTATCCGTGAGCGGTTCGTTGCCGCGATAGATGCGATCCCAGCCGCTCACCACATGCAGGCCTCGAGCGGCGAACCAACCCGTCAATTACGGCGGTTGTGTGTGTGGAATGTGATGAATAAGAAGGCTCTTGATATTCTGAGCATTGAAGAGAGCGAGGATGTTATCCAGATCTTTTTCAGTGGCAGGATACGCCAGCCCCAAACCCATCACGCGATTGAAAAGTGGAAAAGGAATGGCGGCGCACGTGAGCACCACAACCTCGCCCAGCGTGTGCTTGCCAAAGCGGAATTGTTGGACCAAGTCAGTGGGAAAAGCTTCCCATTGATCCCACCAAGCATGTAGCTCGGCAAACTCGAGTTGCTTTGCAAAAGTGGAGGTGCCGTTTTCGGTAAGCATGGTTTCCTTTCGAAAGTTTGCTGTCATTCTGGAAGAATCCTTTTGCGCATGAGCAGTGTGCTCGATATTGAAAAAGATTCCTCCGGCATGACAACTTCGCTATTGAACATTTACGTTTTCATTTAACCAAGATAAGCCGCTTGTAAATAGTTACCGTCCCGGCGGTATTCAATTTTTTACGGGTTGCACCCTTATTCGTTACTTTCGATTCAGTTTGCATTGAGTTCTTTCAACATCTCAGCCGCATTGCTATTCTGCGGATTCAATGTCAGCGATTTCTTGTAGCTTTTTCAACGTTCGCCAGCATTTCTTGCAGTGCAGTTTTGGGGAAAAACTTTCCGTTGACCACAACGGCAGCAATGCTTTGTGTATTGCCGATATCCGTGAGCGGATTGGCTTCGAGCAAGACGAGATCGGCAAGCTTGCCCGTTGCAATTGTGCCGAGCGAATCCAACGTGCCGAGATATTTCGCGGGGTTGAGCGTGGCGGCTTGCAGCGCTTGCATCGGCGTGAGGCCGGCTTGCACCAGCAACGCCAGTTCGTCGTGCAGGCTGAACCCAGGAAAGCAAAACTCATTCGTTACATCCGTCCCCGCGAGAATGCCGACGCCGGCGCGGTGCATCGCGCCAACAATCTTCAGCTCTTTTTGATAGACGCGCTTGGCGTTGGCGCGGTCATCCTCATTGTTGTTCTTCAAACGCGAGGCAAGGGAAGACTCCCAAAACTCTTTCACGCCGAGCGGCAAATACTTCAGCCGCGGGTCCGCAGTTAAATTGGCATCAGCAAAATATCCCCAATAGCGCTCGATAGTCAGTGTGGGGCATTGCCAAGTGCCGTTTCGAGCAAAACGCGCAAATAGCTCTTGAGCTTTTTCCTCGCTATAGGTTTCAACGAGCCGTTTTCTTTGATTGCGGAGAATCGCATCATCCACCTCTTGCAATTGTTCCGGCGAAGCCGCAAGCAGTTCTTTGCTCAACTCGGCCTCCCTTGTTGAGCAGGCCAGCAGAATACCCGTGAGATGCTCGATGCTCTTCTGTCCGGCGTCTGAAGCCTCGGCGGCGGTGACGGCATCCGGCACGTGGCCGGCAAAGACCATGTTTTGTTTTCCGGCCTCGTCGGCGATGGCGAAATAAGCGTCGCGTGGAAGCAGCGAGTAGACTTTGATGAAGTCCACTCCGCGACGTTTCAGATCAATCACTGTTTGCCGCGCCTCGGTTGCATTCGTCACAGAGATGGAGCCTTCATTCACCGGCTTGGGCCCGTCCAGTATCGGGCTGGAAGCAATGAGGCGCGGGCCAAAAAATTTTCCTTGTGCCATGTCATTGCGCCACTGCTTCACATCGTCCAAATTGGGAAATTCGCCGCAATCTTGCAAACAATCGGCGGCCATGTCGCGCACGCCGGTGACGCCGTTGGCAATGGCCAGCGGGAAAAAGATTTCGCGTGTTGTCTTTTCGTCCCACGAATGCCAGTGCATATCCCACAAGCCCGGAATCAAAAACTTGCCGGCGGCATCGATCACTTGCGCATCTTGTGGAATTTTGACTCTTCCGGTTTTGCCGAGCGCCGTGATGCGATTGCCAGTAATCACTACGGTCATGTTGGGCTGTGGCGGTGAGCCAGTGGCGTCGATGACAGCGACATGAGTGAATGCCATAGCTTGTGAAGCCGCGCGTGGCCGGGCATGAACGGAAAACGTCGTTGCAAAAACGACGAGCAGTGTAGTCCAAAAAGATTGTTTCATGAATTTGAATCTCTCTCGTCGAAAATGAGTTTAAGCAGTCGCCTCTTTAAAGGTTCGTCCGGCCACGTCTTTATTGAGCCTGAAAGCATAAACAAACGCGAGGGAGATCGCGGCGGCGAGCGTAATTGATGCGATAACGTCGCTGACAAAATGATCGTTCACACCCACGCGCGCAATTGTAATAAAGACCGGAATGATCGCCAGCGGAAGGCGATAGCGCGGAAAGATGAAGGCCAGCGGGAAATACAAGCTCCAAAAATGCGCCGCATGCCCGGAAGGAAACGAGTTGCCATCCGCCGTGAAAAATTGCGCGTTCCAAGCGGCTTGTTCGATCACCTCCTCGGGACGCAGACGCTCGAAAACATTCTTGAGTGTTCCGGCCACGAGCCGGGTGATGATATGCGTGAGAGCGATAAAGAGAAAAAGATTGGCGGTCGCGCGCCACGATTGGCGCCACCACAATATAGCGCCGATCGCCAACAACGCGTAACCCAGCGCCAATTTGGAAATTCCCCAACCGAACACGGTCTCAATCCACGCCGTGCCTTTGCTGAAAACGGCGGCGCCAGTTCCCTGTTGATGAATAAACTCCGCGACCGGCCGATCCAAAACGCCAATCGCGATGACGCATAAAAGCGCCGCCAGCAATCCGGTGAAAGCGAGTCGCTTGGAATTCATTTTAGACATTGTGAAGCTCCTGATGATATTCCACTAATCCTCACCGTCCAGCCAATGCGCCTGGGATTAATTCCGCCACCATGAACACCTCATCAGGAACATCATATTCGCAGCGAGGACCTTTAGCTTTCGCAAGCGTGAAACCAAAACGAGGATAGTAATTGG
>JABWAN010000345.1 GCA_013361015.1 Candidatus Zhuqueibacterota bacterium
GAAATTCTGTAAGCAGATTGAGCGGAGTCTTCATTCCGCTTGATCTGTTCCATCCGCTTACAAGATTCTTCCTAGTTGCGATCCGGGTGTTGCATCTTCTGTTTATGAGTTATCAGATTAGCACACCGCGAGGAGAAAGGCAAATACATCTTTGCCATAAAATGGCTTGACTCGCAGAGGCATAGCGTTTATATTGGCGCCCACTTTCAGTGCGCCTCCGCGAAAGGTCGCACTTCTCTTCCATCCATCCTTCGAGGAACGGAGTTTCCTCCTTATCATTCCAGGAGCGGTTTTTATTCGACTGCGTCATCGTGTAGCGCAGACTTCCCATCTGTAAGCTACGCTAGCATGATGTTTTCTACTAAACACTGAATGCTCGAAAGGCTCAGCTTGAATATTCCGCGTGCGTGCCGTTTGCTCTCTTTGCGGTTCTCGCCCTCCCATATGCTTGAATGTCTGGTATCGTTCACGGCAAAAGTCGTATTGCAATCCACCATTCACTCCTCAAACCAACTGGAGGTTATGTGATGAGAAATGTGTTAAAGTGCTTTGGCGCGATGAGTCTTGTGTTATTGTTACTTGCGCTGGACGGAAGCTCTTCTTCGGCGCAGGCGCAATACAACCCCGGCCCGGGCTTTAAAATTTCCTGGGCGCTCAACCCGCGCGCGGACGGCAATTTCCGTCCGGTTGAATACTTCGGCAGCAGCAAAGTCGAAGTCGGCATGGACTTCGACCGCGACGGCCGCCGCGAGATTTTGTTTGCAACCGATGAAACGCTTTCTCCCGGCGGCCCGGGAGAGGGATATCTCGATCTCTATTTGTTCGAGGCCACGGGCAATGATTCATACGCTCACGTTTGGCATTACACCACCACGGAGATTTGCAACTCGTTTCCCGCAGTGACTTACGGCGACATCGACTCGGACGGCAAATGGGAAATTTATTTCGGAGTGCCCACGGTCGCGCCGAGCACGAACAAGCTTTTCATCTTCGAGCAGAATGACAGCGGCGTGTTTGCAGATCAACCCACGCTGATTTGGGATTACAATCGCGAAGGCGCTCTGGATTTTCGCCCCAGCGGCTTGAAATTGGTTGACGTGGATAAGGACGGCAAGATTGAATTGATTTCCCAGTCCCGCACCTCCGGCCGTCGCGAGCTCATCGTCGCGCAGTTGACGGGGACCAGCTTTGATGACTTTGCCTCCTTCGAAATCGAGTTTGAGGCCGGCAACGATATTCTCGGCGGCGGCGGAACCTACGACGTGGACGTTGTAGATTTCGACGGCGACGGCAAAAAGGAAATCTGGTACAATACTTGGGATTTGTTCAGCTTCGAAATTTTCGAAGCCGATACGGCAAATCAATATTCGCTTGCCGTGGATTTGGACAAGATTTTCCCCAATGAAAACGATCCCGGCTCGTTCAATCGCCACGACTTGTTCTTTAATGACATCGACGGCGACGGCAAGCTCGAAGCCTGGTTTCCGATGACCGACGGCAAGCTGTATTATCTCGATAACACGGACGACGTATCCACCCTGACTGCGGCTAATTTTACCATCGTCGGCACGATTCAGCACAGCACGGTGGCGACCGGTCAAACGCGCGGCACGGACATCGGCGACATTGATCGCGACGGTCGCTGGGATATTATCGTCGCGGGTGGCACCCAGGAAGGCATATTCCGCGCCGAATACTTGGGCAGCGGTTCGCCGAAAGATTCTTCCAATTATGAATGGACTACGATCTTGGAAAGCGTCGGCACGCCCACGGATTATTACTATCCGTTGCGCATATCTCCCGTCGATCTCGACGGCGACGGCTTGCGCGAAGTGGTCATCACCAACCGCTACGCCGATGATCCCAGCCAGCCGTTGATTTTGGTGTTGGAATATGATCCGACCACCGCGGATAAGTTGGCGGACGGATGGGAACAGCGGAATCAAATCATGCACGACGAGGTTGACGAGCTTTACGCTAAAGACAACACCGGCAACAGCCGCACGGTGATCGGCGGATTCGATCTTGACAAAGACGGCAAGAAAGAAATCATTATGAATGACTACGCCGCAAAAGCCGTTCGTTTGTTCGAATTTGACGGAGCCGCAGATAAATTCGAAATGACGTGGATGTCGCCTCCGGACACCGCCGCGGGCGTGAATCGCAATGCTTCGAATCCTCGCGTCGTCACGGTTGGTGACTTGGACGGCGATGATAAGTGGGAAATCATCTTCCCGTTGGCTTCACAGCCCTCCGGTTGGTATGTGTACGAATGGGACGGCGTGACTGGCAGTGACAACTACGGCACGAAATATTCTTCCGTGATCAACACGGAAGTGGATACTTGCTGTTCCGCGAATCGTAACTCTTTCAGTGGCCAGCATGAAGGCATTCCTTACGTGTTGGATGTTGACAAAGACGGCAAGAATGAAATTTTGCTTAGCATTCGCGCGAATGCCACGGGCGGGAAGCGCGGTTTGCTTGTCACTTCGGTGGAAGGCGACATTGAGCACAACTCCGGCGGCAGCTTCGAAACGTGGAAGAGCGAGTTTTTTGTGGATCGCGGCGGCTACGGCGGCGGCTCGCCCTATCACGCCGTGCCCGCGGATTTGGACGGCGATGGTTCATATGAAATCGTCAATCATACCTGGAATTTTTTCAATTTTTATAATGTCGATGTCATCGGTCCAGACGCATACCAGGCCCCCGATCCCAGTTCTGCCACGCGCAATTTCCAAGCGACTGCCCCCGCTGATCAAGTCTCATTGTTCGGAGGCACTGCCGGCGACGCTGACGGCGATGGAAACGACGAAGCCTATTTCGCAAATTATCAAACCGGTGATTTGTGGGTTGTCGATTATAATCCCGGCGACGACGTGCTTTCCATTGATGCCTCGCATGTTGTCAACGTGGTTCCAAGGTTTGCCAATTTCTGGACCACGATTTTTGACGTCGATAAAAACGGCCGCCCCAATATACTCTCCGGCGGCGGTTTCCCTCGCACGATTGTCAGCGCGGAATTGAGTGGCAATAACCCACGCGATCCCTCGGCGTACACGACGAAGGTGATTTACGCGGGTGAGCCGGATATCTTCTCCGGCAGCAATATCGTGGTGAAAGACTCCCTGGGTGTGATCACGACCTCACAGTCGATCAACGGCACGTTCGCCTCCAAAGTGCAGGCAGAGTGGAACGGCCAAGCCATTGACTTTGACAATGACGACAACTACGAATTGATTGCCAGCTTCCAATCCAATCAAGACAGTATCGTCACGCTCAATTTGACTTGGAACGTTACGGCGAACAAGTATGATACGGTGCGCACGGCGATCAAAAATCAAAAAAGCTGGGCGTTCCAGCGTTTCGAGTTCAATGGCCCCTCGGGCGTCGAGGAACACGAAGTTTCCTTCGTCACCCCCGAGCATTACGTGCTCGAGCAAAACTATCCCAATCCGTTCAATCCGAGCACGACGATTACTTACAGCCTGCCTTTGAATAAAAAAGTCACGCTGCGTATTTATGACATGATGGGTCGCGTAGTGCGCACGTTGGTCGATGATCAAATGCAGAGCGCCGGCCGTTACAAAGTGCAATGGGACGGCCGCAATCAACACGGCACGCGCGTCGCCAGCGGTGTGTACCTCTACGCGCTGGAATTCGGCAATTTCAAGAAGACAAAGTCAATGACGTTGTTGAAGTAAATCTGGTTGCTGGTTGTTTGTTGCTGAAGGCGAAGCTTGTGTGAAGTCGGGCTTGCGTCGAGGAGCTTTGACTTTTCGACTCTTGCGGCGTAAGCCGGGCTTCTTTTCAAGATAAGGAAAGAGGGTTTTCTTGTCTTGTGCTGCGTCGTTTTGTATATTGCCGGCGTTCTAAATCGCGTTCGGTCGGAATTTTCCGTAGGGAGTTTTATGGACGCTCATTTCACCTCCGTCGTTTTGAACAACGGCACGTTGCCCATCGCTGCCTCGATTCAAAAACGGCTCGGCCTCCATCCCGGTGATCAAGTGGGAATTCGATTAACCGTTTTAAAGGTTTCCAATTCTCCTCGGGAAAATGCGTCGCGCTACGACGAGCTTTTGCAGGAAAAAGAGGTTCGCATTTTAACCTTGCAAGAGCAGGCCGAGTTGATTGCTTTGGCTCACGCCGAATTTGATGCCGCAATCGACAACACGAAGCAACGCGTGCGAAAAAAATATCCGGAACTGTTTGACGAGCAAGGAAATCTGAAGAAAAGTCGAGCGCTTGCCTCCTTGCGTTCTTCTCGGCGAAAGCCCAAGTCCGCCCCTCGTCGTCGACGAGCACAACGGTAGGTTGTGCTCAATGCCGGCCGGTTTGTACGAACGTGTGGCTGCGCGCGCCAAGCATTGCTGTGAGTATTGTCGCGCCCCGGAAATCTTTTTCAACCATCGATTCGTTGTCGATCATATCGTGCCTCGCGTGTTCGGCGGCAGCGATGAGTTGGACAATCTCGCGCTCGCCTGTCATTCCTGTAACGGCCACAAGTATCAAAAACAATTGATTCTTGGCGTTGTACGTAAAAGTCTCATCAGAATTTTTGATCCGCGACGTGATCGCTGGGGAGACCATTTCCGATGGAATCCAAACAAAACACGCCTCATTGGTCGCTCTGCTATAGGCCGCGCTACAATCGAAGCTTTGCAACTCAATAACGATCGCCAGGTAGAAGCCAGAATTCTTTGGGTGAAACTCAATAAGTTTTAAGCCAAATATCAAATGGTTGTGCATCAAACGCGGAGGTGGTTGCCCATGAAAGTTGTGACACGCCTTTTTTTCATTTTTCTGAGTCTCGGCCTGCTGTCGCGCGCGCACGAAGCGCGGGCGAACGTTTACGCCGGCCAGCTCAAAGTCACCAATCCCGATGGGTCGCCGTTCGACGGCAATTTCGGCGACGGCACGGGCGCGCGCTTTTGGTTCACGCTGAACGACAATGCCACCGCGGTGCGTTTGGCAGTAAAAGAAATCGGCTCGGACGTGCCCGTGTATCAAGCGGATTTGGGCGCATTGAGCCGCGGGCCGCAGTCCGCAACGTGGGACGGCACGGGCGCGGTGGCGGGCAAGAATTATTTTTATGAAGTCACTGCGGAACAGCCGAACTATTCCACCACGGCGTGGAAAATGTTTTTTGATTCGGGCGGCATCGGCATCTTCACGCGCGGCGCGGACGTGGTGCTCGATCAAAAAAGTCCGCTCTTCGGCCTCACGTATGCGCCGAATGCCGGCGGCGATTTGCTGAAGGGCATTTTGGTTTTCTCTCCCGATGGCGAAGCCAAAGAGCTTTTGGTTCCGGATATTACTGCGGGCGGAACCGTGGACTGGGGCGGCGGCTCGGCCACTATGATCGACGGTATTCTCGATGAGAATGAGAGCTTCTATGTTTCCGCCATTCCTTTTGGCGAGGTACGGCGCTTGGACACCGACGGCTCGCTCACCGCAGTGGTGAAAGGCTTGGCCAACCCGAAGGGTTTGGAGCTGGTTGGCGAGGGCGCAGACAAAGTGCTCTACATTTGCGACGATAAGAGAGTGGTGCGCGCGAAGATCGGCAACGACAGCGTTTTCACGGGCACTCCGGAAGTGGTGGCGGAATTTGCCGCGCTCTTTCCGCGCGAAGTGGTTTTGGACGACGACGGTTTCATGTACGTAAGCTTTCGCGCGGATAACAACCTCGCGGGCACGCCGCTCGGTTTGTACAAGTTTGACATTTCCGGCACACTGCCCGTGAGTGATGCCAATGCAGTGTGGTCGATCGGCGCGGATTTGACCTTCCGCATTGCCGAGCTTGAGATTCATCACGGCGATGATACTTCCATTGCTGCGGATGACGTGCTCTATTATTCCACGCGCGCCGGCTCGGGCAATTCGGGCGACGGCATTTGGCGCGTGGACGATATCAACTCGGGCTTCCCGGGCGTCATTCAGCTAGTAAGCGAAGTCGATCTCTATGGCGGCGACTCAAACATCAACGAACGCGCCGGTATTGCGTTCGATCCCGCGGGCAACATCGTGCTCATGGAAAACTCCAACGAGCACGTGTTCTTTCTCTCGCCTCCGGGCGTGGGCGCGACGAACAGCTTCACGACCACAAGCCCGGACACGGTGAGCGTCACCGGCGGAGTAAGCGTTGCGGATCGAGGTGCGGATCAACCCTCTTCGTATCGTTTGGAGCAAAACTATCCGAACCCGTTCAATCCCACGACCAATATCAAGTATCACGTGGCCCAGCCCGGGTTCACGCGCCTCGTCGTGTACAGCACCCTCGGCGCGGAAGTGCGCGAGCTGGTGGCGCACGAACAAGCCGCGGGCGAATACAATATCGCGTGGGATGGTAAGGATAATGACGGCCAGTATGTGAGCAGCGGTGTTTACATTCTCACGATGACCTCGGG
>JABWAN010000346.1 GCA_013361015.1 Candidatus Zhuqueibacterota bacterium
GCAATGCGCATGCATTCGTCGAAGTCGTGCTGCAAAACGGCGAGCATGTCCAGGAAGAAAGCCGCGGCATGGTAGCACAATCGCGCTCAGAGTTTTTGCAGCGCGACTTTCCGAAGATACAAGCGAGTGTGCTGCTCGCGTGGAATTTATCTGCCGTGCTTGCAGTGCTGCGCAAAGTCGTCGGCAACACGCCCGCAGCGTGGCTGCCACCGACGACCGTTTCTTTACAAAATCTGGCGCGCAATCTTTTGCGATTGCCGCGCAAGCCTAAGTTGGAAGCGATTTATCGTGAGCTGTTTCAACAGCCACTGCGCAGCGAGAGCTGGGAAGATCAATTGCATGCGCACGCAGAAATTTGGGAGGCGCTCCGGCCGCGCTGTTTAGAGCACGGTTTGCAACACTGGCAACAAATCGCGCACTATGCGCGCAGAGCGCAGCGCCCGGATTTTTCGCAGTACGAATTCGACGAAAAGTATATTGCCAATCTGCCGGAGGCGCCGGGTGTGTATGTCATGCGTGATCGTGAGCAGCGGGTGATTTACGTGGGCAAAGCGGCGAACCTGAGGGAACGTGTCGGCAGTTATTTCGCAAACGACGTTGTGAATGAGACGAAGCTGCAACAGATTCGAGCACGCGTCGCGCGGCTGCACTATGAAGTTCATGATACGGAACTGGAAGCTTTGTTGCGCGAACAGGCTTTGATTAAGCGCTTACGTCCGTCGATCAATCGCCAGCATAATGTTTACTTGCAAGCCGCTACGCATCCGGAAAAACTGCGCGGTATATTCTTGGTGCCAATGCGTCCGCAAGCACCTCATGCGACCAAAGGACGGGTCATGATTTATTTTCTTTCTGCCAAAAGTCTGAACCGCCTGCCCGTCAATCTTGCGCGCATTCCCAAACAGCGCCTCCGCAAGGCCATTGCAAAATATTTGCAGCAATGCGCGCAAAATTCGCCAACGAAGAGTATGTCGCAAGACCATATGGAAATTGCCGCACGCTGGTTTCAGCACAACCGCGCATGGATCAGCTCGCTTACTGTTGCTGAGGGTGAGCCGGCGGGGGAAATAGAAAATCGTGTGCTGCGTTTGTTGCACACGCCGGAGATTTTTCACGAGCGCGTGCAGCTTGTTTCACACGTTTGATCGGCAGTGAAAGGCTTTTAACTTAAATCTTCGCGCATGAGTTCTTCCTTGCCAGAAGCACACAAAGCGGCTTCGCGCCACATAAAAGTCATCACGATCGACGACGAGGCGTCCATCCGCCATTTGATTCGGCACACGCTGCGGCGCGACAATTATGAAGTCGTCGAGGCGAGAAACGGGCGGGAAGGCTTGACGGCGATCCGCCGGGAAATGCCGGACTTGATCTTGCTGGACGTGGTCATGCCCGATATGAGCGGACTCGAAGCTTTGCATTTGATTCGCACGGATGGCGCGATTGCGCACATCCCCGTGCTGTTGCTCAGCGGGTTCAAAGACACGGAAAAACTCGGCAAAGCATTGGAACAACCTCACACGGATTTTCTCCCCAAACCCTTTTTGCTAGAAGAGCTGCGCGCACGCGTGCGCAGCTTGATCTGTGACTCCCTCCCCCTGGTTTAACCGCGCAGAGAAATCTCCTCGACGCTGCTCAACTCACAAGCGCAATTCCCCGCGCCGCACTGCGATTAATCGATCCAATCCGATTGCTCGAAGGTTTCTCCACGCTGTTCTGCGATGAATTGATCGACGCGACGCCGCACGCGCTCCCAACTGTTCGCATTGCGATCCAGGTGCATATAATTTTCTACCGCGTGATTCAATGCCAAACGCACGCGTTTGAAGTGACGGCCCAGAAGCTCCAACACTTCGTTCAAACGCAAGCGCTCGGCTTGCGCATGTTGTGCCGCCAAGCGAAAACTATTGCTGCCCACCGATTCATAGTAGCTGAAATCCGGCGCGGGCGGATGGTATTTGGCGCGATGATAAACGTGCGCGGGAAAAAGTCCGGTGAGGAACAACGCATAATCTCCCAAATGGCTGCGCAGATGGAACGTTTGCTCTGAATTGGCGGTGAGCAGATCACTCATCATGTCCACGAGATAGCGATATTCTTTCGTCGCGTGCTCGTCGACGCGCTGGGCGCGGCCGCTCTTGCCAAATTCTGCGAGCAGGTTGGCGACGTACTCGGCAACGTCGCGATCGTCGATAGCAAAATCCTTGAGCGCTTGGCGCACGAGCAGGTAGAAATACAGAAACGGCGAGATCGCCGCCGGCTGTCGCGCTTCCAATACGCATTCCAACAAACGTGGATGCTCCAGCATGGCCTCGCGAATTTCTGCATCTCCGAGCAGTTTGAACAAGGTCGTTTCTCTTTCTCCCGCACGACACAATGAGGACACGATAAACTGCAAATCCGCCAAGCCCAGCTTGGCGCGGGCATGTGTCGGCACCATAGTGCAGCTCCTTCGATTAGTGTTTTATGTTCTGTCGCTGCTTCACCGAGGGTTCTTCTCTGCTTGTTTACCTAGGTGGTCTCTGCGAACGAGGTGACTTGCAGCCGAGCGCATGAGCGCCTCAAGTCTGCACATGTCGTTGCTAGGTTTTCAACATGCTCGGACGCGGGCTTCTGCTTTTTGAGATCTGCGCAGCGCTTCAAGTCAGCTAGGTCGACTAGCCCCCTCGGTAAACAAGCGAAGATGGCCCGCAAGAACGAGCAGCGACAAAGCAAAAAAGAAAACATGATGCCGTATTGCATTGTAAGCCGGGCGGCTACTACATGCGCAACGAAGACTGGCAGAGTTTTCAATTGACTTTCTAAAGCTGATCGGTTATATTCGCCGTCGCTTTTTAACACGCGCCTAGGCAGGATTCCTTCTCTTGAGCCTCACTCTTCTCTCAAAGGATTCAAATCCACGTTGCTTCCGTTTCGGTCATTCTAGCTCGCAACAAATCTGCGTGAGATTGCAAGCTCCGGTCGCAACAGGCCTCTTCAGGGCAAGAGTCAGCGTAGCGTGTTTGCACAATGATAGCCATCAATGAATCGGAGGCGGCATGAATGTCGATGAAATCAAACAATTAGTCAAAATCGTTGAAGAAAGTGCTATTGCAGATCTAGAAGTAACACGTTGGGGCCGCAAAGTCAAAATCACAAAATATGCTACAGGTTCATCCATGAATTCCAATCCCATGGGTGCGCCGGTTTACCTGCGGGAGCCGGTTTATCAGCATACCGTTCCTATTCTACCTCCTCCGCCTGTGCCTCCCCCTGCCACGGCAATGGGCCAGTCCGCACCTCCGGCCAAAGAAGCAGCACCCGCGGCCGCGGAAAAAACAAACTATGTTGAAATCAAATCGCCGATGGTTGGCACCTTTTATCGCGCGCCTGCGCCGGATGCCGAGCCGTATGTGAACGAGGGCAGCACGGTCGCCAAAGGACAAGTGCTGTGCATCATTGAAGCCATGAAATTGATGAACGAAATCGAAGCGGATTTTTCGTGCAAGATCGTTGAAATTCTCGTGCAAAACGCGCAGCCGGTCGAATACAACCAACCTTTATTCCGAGCCACCAAAACTTGAAAAAGGTCCTCATCGCCAATCGCGGAGAGATCGCACTCCGCGTCATTCGTGCTTGCAAAGAGCTTGGCATTAAAACCGTGGCGGTCTATTCCGAAGCGGATCAACACTCTCTGCACGTGCGTTTTGCAGATGAAGTCGTGTGCATTGGCCCTGGGCCAAGCAGGGAAAGTTATCTCAATATTCCGCGCATCATCAGCGCCGCGGAAGTGACGAACGCCGATGCCATTCATCCCGGCTATGGCTTTCTGTCGGAAAATGCGCATTTCGCGGAGGTTTGCGCCTCGTGCGACATTAAATTCATCGGCCCGACCGCGGAAATGATTACGGCCATGGGCGACAAGTCTTTCGCGAAAGATACGATGCGTAAAGCCGGCGTGGCGACAATTCCGGGCAGCGACGGCCTTTTGCCGGAGGTCAAGGCGGCTCTGGAGTGCGCGGAAGAAATCGGTTATCCTGTTATCATCAAAGCCACGGCCGGCGGCGGCGGGCGCGGTATGCGCATCGTGCGCGGCAAAGAGGAGTTGTCGAGCGCCTTCAATCAAGCGCAAACCGAAGCGGGCGCCGCTTTCGGAAACCCGGCGGTTTACATGGAAAAATACTTCGAGCACCCGCGCCACATCGAGGTTCAGCTCTTGGGCGATACGCACGGCAATGTGATGGCGCTCGGCGAGCGCGAGTGTTCGATCCAGAGAAAGCACCAAAAACTCATTGAAGAATCGCCTTCGCCCGCTATTACCGAAGAACTGCGCCGGCAAATGTGCGAGGCTGCCGTACGCGGCGCCAAAAGCGTGAATTACGTGAATGCCGGCACCATCGAATTTCTCTTTCAAGACGGCAAGTTCTATTTCATGGAAATGAACACGCGCATTCAAGTCGAGCATCCGGTCACAGAATCCGTGCTCGGCCTCGATTTGGTGAAAGAACAAATCCGCGTGGCGCGCGGCGAGAAGATCGACCACCTCAATCCGAACTTCAAATTGCGCGGCCATGCCATCGAATGCCGCATCAACGCCGAAGACCCGGCGCGCGAGTTTCGGCCTTCGCCGGGCAGGATCAACACGTGGCACGTGCCGGGCGGCATCGGCATACGCGTGGATACGCACGCGTACGCCGGCTACATGATCCCGCCGTTTTACGATTCGCTCATCGCCAAGCTCATCGCGCACGGCAAAAACCGCGCAGAAGCCATCGAGCGTATGGAACGCGCGCTGGACGAATTCATCGTTGAAGGCATTCACACCACGGTGCCGTTTCATCAAAAAGTCATGGCCGATCCGGATTTTCAATCGGGCAATTTCGATGTGCGCTATGTCGAGGGCTTTTTCAAGAGAATGGCTTCTATGCCGGGTACGCTTGTGCCGGCGTAAAACTGACGTTGCTTTGCAGTATTGGATTGATGGCGTAATGGCGTATTGCAAAAGGAGGTTCTTATGAACGTGCCAAACGGTTTGTTATACACCAGCGAGCATGAATGGGTTAAGTTGGACGGCGACATTGCGACGATCGGCATCACGGATTATGCGCAAAGCCAACTCGGCGACGTGGTCTTTGTCGAGTTGCCACAAGTTGGAGCTGCGACGACGCAAATGCAAATCTTCGGCACCATCGAAGCCGTAAAGACCGTTTCAGATTTGTTCGCTCCGGTGAGTGGCGCCGTGACCGAAGTCAACGGCAAACTCGCGGACAAGCCCGAGTTGATCAATCAAGACTGCTATGGCGAGGGCTGGATGATCAAAGTGAAAGTTTCCGGCGCGACCACAGGCTTGCTTTCTCCGGAAGAGTATCGACAAAAAGTTGCGGAATAAGTTGACCGGGCTCGTGGAGCCGTGGAAAACAGCCAAAACAATCCGCCCCCCGAAATGAAGTCCCACAGAAGTGAAGTTTCGCAAATCATTTCTGTGGGATTTCGTTTCAGTGGGCAAGGCATTTTCATTTTGATTGCGGCCCAGCCGCTCTGAAAGTGTTTGAATAGTTGTTCTATTTTCGTAGGAGTTGATTATGTCCGTTAGTCTCTCTCGCCCCGACACCTTTGTGGAACGGCACATTGGACCCGATATGCACGATACTGCCGCAATGCTGCGAGATGTCGAAGCGCCTTCACTGGACGCTTTTATCGCTTCGGTCATTCCCGCAGCGCTGCGCACGCCGCGGCCGTTGCAATTGCCTGCGCCGCTCACGGAAGCAGAATTGCTCGCGGCATTGCGCACCCTAGCGGCGCAAAACAAAATCTATCGTTCCTTCATCGGCATGGGTTACTATGATACGATCACGCCGCCGGTGATTCTGCGCAACGTGCTCGAAAACCCCGGCTGGTATACGCAATACACGCCCTATCAAGCCGAAATCGCGCAGGGCCGGCTCGAAGCTCTGCTCAATTTTCAAACAATGGTGATCGACCTCACGGGTTTGGAGATCGCGAACGCTTCATTGCTCGATGAAGGCACAGCCGCGGCGGAAGCGATGACCATGTTCCACGGCCAGAGAAAGAATGCGCAAAGCCACACGTTCTTTGTTGCGGAAACGTGCCATCCGCAGACGCTGGCCGTGCTGCAAACGCGCGCGAAGCCGCTCGGCATTCAAATTGAAATCGGCGATCATCGCAAATTGCAATTCACGGAAAAATTCTTTGGCGCAATTGTGCAATACCCCGCGAGCGACGGCGTGATTCACGACTATCGCGAATTTTGCGAGCGTGCGCATGCCGCGGGCGCGCACGTAGTCGTGGCCACGGATTTGATGAGCCTCGCGCTACTCACGCCGCCGGGCGAGTTTGGCGCGGATGCGGCCATCGGCAGCTCGCAGCGTTTCGGCGTGCCGTTGGGT
>JABWAN010000347.1 GCA_013361015.1 Candidatus Zhuqueibacterota bacterium
CGGCTGGCCGGCGGCGTCGCCCACGACTTCAACAACGTCCTCACCATCATCAAGGGCAACGCCGATCTGGCCGCCGTGGTCGCGGGACTCGCCTTGGGCAACCCCAACCGGGCAGAGTTCGTGCTCGACAACTTCGATATTCCGGCGGTAATCAATTACCTCGCCGCGGGCACGTTGTTCCAGGACTTCGACCGCACCGTCAAGAACTATTATCTCTACCGCGACACGAACGGCGACGGCCAGTGGCAGGTTTTCCCATGGGACAAGGACCTCACGTTTGGCCTGCAGGGCCTCACGACCGATCTGGTGCAGGGCAATAACGACCTGCCAACGGCGGGCAGCGCCTACATCGGCCATCCGCTGTTCGGTACGAGCGACCGAAACTGCTGCGGCGTGAACAATTTGTTCGACGCAGTGTTCGACACACCGGTGCTCCGCGAGATGTTCCTGCGGCGGCTAAGAACGCTGATGGACGAGTTCTTGCAGCCGCCCGACACGCCGGTCGCCGAGCGACATTTCGAAACGCGGTTCGACGAACTGGCGGCGACACTATCGGCCGACGCGGCGCTCGATCTCGCCCGTTGGGGGGCGGGTTTCGGCACGCTTCAGAATCTGTCCACGGCCATCGACGCCATCAAGGCCAATTACCTCGCTCAGCGCCGCGTGCACCTGTATGAGACACACAGCATCGACGCGATCGGCGGCGGCGGCGAGTTGACGACGCTGATCTCCGGCGCGCCCGGGGCGACGACGGCGAGCTACTTCGTGCCGACCGACAACGGGCTGGGCACGTCGTGGACGCAAATCGGCTTTGCGCCCTCGACGCCCTGGCCGCAGGGACCGTTCGGGATCGGGTATGAGGACCAACCGGTCGATTACGTGGACCTGCTCCGCACGGCGGTCCGCCCGCAGGACGTGTGCGCCACATGCACGTCGGTGTTCATCCGCGTGCCGTTCGAAGTCGGCGACCTCGGCGAGATCGAGAACCTGACGCTGCGGGTGAAGTACGACGACGGCTTCGTGGCCTATCTCAACGGCGTCGAAGTGGCGCGGCGGAATGTGACCGGCGCGGCGGCCTTCGACACGCCGGCCGCGAATCACCCCGACACGGCGGCGGTTGCGTTCGAGGATATTGCAATCTCGTCGTCGGCGATCGTCGCCGGCGCGAACGTGCTGGCCTTCCACGCGATCAACTCCGGCGTAATCTCGTCGCCGATTTTCATGGTGAGATAGCGATGAATGACGCTGTGCCGCGTTTTTGTTGTGCCTTGAATTTCGATGCGCTCGACAAGGAGGGCTTGGGGCGATGAAGTTGGGTCAAGCGGAATGGAGTTTTGCGAGAGAGCATCAGCGGCCGCGAAACTCGTGAGCGATTGCGCGAAGTTGGTTTTTGGCTGGATCCAAACAAGCGCGAGTATCGCAACCGCGAAGTAGAACATGGAAATTGTCCGAGCACGGAGTTTCATAAGATTCCCAAGAGTGCTGACCGGCGGAATTTTTTCCGAAAGAAGAGTAGTCAATTCAAGATTATTTTGCAAAACATAAATTCCAACCTGAAAATGGATTAGTGCTTGAGGGAGGATCTGCCAGGAAAATATCTATTGACTTTCAAGGAACTAATCCTATTTTTAGCCTCGCCTAATTATTACTCACAAACATCTAATTTGGGAGAACCGCGTGAAAAATAGTCGGACTGTCTTATTGGTAGTCATTCTTCCACTTCTTTTTTGGGGCTGCTCAGATTTGTTGACCGAAGCTCCCAAACAAAGCGAAGTGTTGGATGGTCAAATCGAAGGCTTGAGTTTCGCGCAGGCGCGCGCACACATTGCGGGTGATGAAGCCTTCAGCGAACTCTTCACACCGCAAACCGGGCTGGGCCCGGTGTTCAATCAAACTTCGTGTGAAGGCTGCCATCCGGGTGATGGGCGCGGACACCCGGCCACGAATTTGCGGCGATTCGGCAAAGCGACGGCGAATGGATTTGATTACCTGCACGATCGTGGCGGCCCACAATTGCAAGATCGCGCGATACCAGGGTATCCCGCGGAACAATTGCCGGCGGACTTCACCGGACTTTCCGAGCGTGGCGGTCCAATCGTCGTCGGTCTCGGTTACATTGAAGCCATTCCGGATGCCGCAATACTTGCGAAGGAAGATCCGAACGACGCTGATGGCGACGGCATTTCGGGTCGCGCGAATTTTGTGCATGCGCCGGAGTTTCTCACGCTGGGTCCGGATAAAACAATTCGCGCTGGCAAGTTTCTCGGACGCTTCGGACGCAAAGCCACTGCGATCAACTTGCTGCAACAAACTGCGGGTGCGTATCTTAATGACATCGGCGTGACCAGTGAGTTCGAACCGCTCGAGCTGTTCAATCCCGTGCTCGGAAATCATGTGGGTGATAATGTTCCCGACCCGGAAGTTTCAACTGAAACCGTCAACAACGTCGTGTTCTACTTGCAAACTCTGCGCGCACCTGCGCGGCGCAATGAAAATGAGGCCCACGTGCGCGCAGGCGAACGCATTTTCGCTGAGCTCACATGCACCGGCTGCCACATTCCTGAAATGCAAACCGGTCCGAGTCCGATTGCGCCGCTCGCGTTTCAAAAGATCGCGCTCTATTCGGATTTGTTGCTGCACGATATGGGTGCGGCGCTCGCCGATAATTATCCCGAAGGCGAAGCGAGCGGTCGTGAATGGCGCACCACACCATTGTGGGGACTCGGCAACGTGGGCAATGTTTTGGGCGGCACGCCGTTCTATTTGCATGACGGCCGCACTTCGGACTTGAGTGAAGCCATACGACTGCACGGCGGCGAAGCGCAAGCCGCGCGCGATCGGTTTGTGAATTTGAATGAAGCTGACAAAGCAGCGTTGCTCGCGTTTTTGCAATCGCTGTGAGCATAGTCAGACTTTCCCAGTTTAGAAACGCTACGTAACGAGGCAATCTATGAATCTCGAATCGACTTTTCGCTTTCTCTTCGTCGCGATCTTTGTCGCGGCGTTGTCGATCTCGATCTATCATCGCCACAAAGCGCGGCAACGCGGCGGACAAATTGCGCGCAGCGAAGAGAGTGCGCTGATGATATTCTTCCGCGTGTTAATTGCACTGCCGTTGTATGCCGCGATGCTGCTCTATATGATCAACCCCAATTGGATGTCGTGGGCGCGCTTCGATGTGCCCGCGTGGTTGCGTTGGTGCGCTCTCGTGTTGGCCGCGACGATGTTGCCGTTGCTGCTGTGGCTCTTTCGCAGCATTGGCCGGAACATCAGCGAAACCGTGCTCACCAAAAGTGAGCAGAGTTTGGTCACGCACGGGCCGTATCGTTGGGTGCGGCATCCGCTTTATAGCGCCGGCGCATTCGGATTTTTCGCGCTCGGTATCGTCGCGGCAAATTGGTTCATCACCGGCATGATGTTGCTCGTAATTTTCATGTTGCCGCTTTTGGTTGAAAAAGAAGAGGCGCAGTTATTGGCGAAGTTCGGCCAAAGCTATCGCGCATACATGTTGCGAACGGGGCGTTTTCTACCGAAGCTGAATTTTATGCGAACTCGTTCAGCCACGGTTTGACCGTGGCTTTCGCAGAAATCTTCATTATTCACATGATCGCATCGCGTTGAAGACGGAAGCCACGGCTGCGCCGTGACTAAACATTTAAACTAAACAAGCCATGTTCACACGCAGAAAATTTTTGCAAACCGTGAGTGAGGCCGTTGCACTCGGTGCAGCCCCAGTTTTACTCAATGCCTGCGCGGCGGGCATTGCGACGTATCGCGGCACCTCGGATGGAAAGACGATCGCAATACCCCTAGCCGAAGCTGCACCGTTGCTGCAGCCGAACGGCGTAATGGTCGTGCGCGCCGCAAATGTGCCCGTTCCCATCATCGTGCGCAATCTCGGTAGCGCGGGTTTCATCGCGCTCTCGCCGATTTGCTCGCACGCAGGCTGCGAAGTGCGCGTCATGCCGAACTCGTTTGAGTGCCCGTGCCACGGTTCCGTGTATTCACTTGCAGGCGAAGTCGAAGACGGACCGGCGTCGCGACCCTTGCAGCGTTTCCCCATTGAAGGGACTGCGGATAGTTTAATTATAAAGGTGAAAGCATGAACGCAGGCATAAGACTGAATCAAAAAGAAAAGCGCACGCAGAGACGCAGAGACGCCAAGAACCCGCAAAGAGCTTTCTCTGCGAAACTTTGCGCCTTTGCGCATTTGCGTGAGAGCTTTTACTTCTTAAATTTGATATTGCTACTCGCCGCGCACACGTCTTTCGCGCAAACCACCAAGCCCGACAGCCTCCCCTCACCCTTTCAGCGCGGCGGTATTTATGATCGACCGTACATTCTCAATCTCGGCGGGAAAACGGCGATTGGCGGCTATGCCGAAATCAATTCGAACTATTTTCGCACCGAGGGCGTTGCCGAGGGCTTTTCGTTCGAAGGCCGGCGTTTCAACATTTTTCTCTACTCGGCGGTCTCCGAGCACGTGAAACTCACCTCGGAATTGGAGTTCGAGCACGGCACCGAAGAAATCAAACTTGAAACCGCGCTGGTGGACGTGTTGCTCGCCACGCCGTTGAATTTTCGCATGGGCATTTTGCTCTCGCCGATCGGGCGTTTTAATATCGCGCACGACAGTCCTCGTTACAACGTCATCGACCGGCCACTCGTGTCCACGCAAATTATTCCGGCCACGCTTTCAGAAGTGGGCGCGGGTATTTTCGGCGCGTTGTATCTCACGCCGTTTGATCGCCTCACTTATGAGCTGTACGCGGTGAATGGTTTGAGCGACGGCCTATTGCTGAGCACGGGTGAGGGCACGCGCATTCCCGCAGGCAGATCGGAAGAAGCATTTGGCGAAGATAACAACGGTGCGCCGGCTTGGGTGGGCAGATTGGGATACAATCCGCGTTTCGGCGGCGAGTTCGGTTTGTCGCTTTATCAAGGTAGATACAACACCACCGCGATTGAAGGCATCGTCGTGGAGGAGTCACGCTCCGTGCGGTTGCTTGCCTTCGATGCGGATTATCGTTGGCGCAAGCTGCACCTGCGCGGCGAAGCTGCGCTCGCACACGTTGATATTCCCAGCGATCACGTGGATGACGATTTTCTCGCGGAGACGCAACGCGGGTTTTATGTTGAAGGCAATTACACGTTGCTGCGTCGCGGACTCTTGGGCATGCCCGAAGCGAGTCTCGCGCTCGTGAGTCGGTTTGATTACGTCGACCTAAATGTGGGAGAGTTTGATAAAACGGAGCAGAATATCGGCGAGGCGACGCGGCGTTGGACGACCGGGCTTAGCTTTCGCCCGACGAGCGAAACCGCCATTCGCTTGAGTTATTGGCGACAGTGGGAAGACGATGTGTTCAACAACCGCGCGAATACGATGAACGTGCAATTGGGCGTGGCGACGTATTTTTAGCGGATTTCTGTTTGCGATATGATTGCAGCGTTTTTTCATCAACCGCAATCGGCACGAACGTTTCGCCGCTCCCTTTTGAGTTGAGTTGTGAGAAGGGGGTTGGCTCTTTGCGAAATTCGGGTTGGGCATGCGCAAGCCAACCAGCCAAAACATCGGTGGCGTTGGCGAGCGCTTCATCCCAATCACTGCCGAAGGTGACGCAGCCCGGCAAGTCTGGAAACTCGACTTCGATGGCTTGCGGCGAGGATTTAAAAATGGCGTAGTAATATTTCATCTTTCTTTCTCCAATCCCGCGGCTTTGAGAATGCTCTTGGCAGTGCCGCTGGGAATATCGCCTTTGTGACGCGGCACGGGTATCGGCGGAAAGCCCGGCTTGATCCAGATATCGTGTTTGCCGCTGGAGCGTTTGAGGAATCCGGCTTGTTTGAGAAGTTTTTCGATTTCTCTTTTTGTCATGCGCTCTCGCAGCGAAGGCATAATAACTTCCAAACAGCTTCGATTCAAGCGTTTTTTGGAGAAGTATTCCGCTGATGAGAGTTGGTGTTCAAGTCGTCGCGGTGCAGCCACGGCTTGGCCGTGGCTTCGGTCTCGGCATGACGCCAATGCAACGAAGGCCTGGCCCTCGTTTTAATCGACAAATAGAAATTGCCGCGTACGCGTTTTGTGTGTATATATTGATAGTGAGATTATTCAACGCGCGATTCATCACTGTCATTCCGGAAGAAACCTTCCTCTGCTTGTGAGAGCGTTGTGCCGAGCACTAGGGGAGGTTCCTACGGAATGACAGAGAGAGGGTGAATGTGACGGAATGAATGAACTCCTTTGCAGGGAGGTCGCTTGAAAAAATCAGCTAGGCGGCGGGATGCCGTCGCTTTGAAGTCACCTGGCTTGAAAAGACAAAGGTCAGGTAAACAAGCAAAGATGACACGTCGGTGGAGCAGCGACGCGCCATAAAAAAGCAAGTCAGTTTTAAC
>JABWAN010000348.1 GCA_013361015.1 Candidatus Zhuqueibacterota bacterium
CCTGCATCTTGGAAAGGCCGGTTTGGAGTTGAGCTATCTGATTTACGATATTGGATTCCTTCGCCTGATGTGTGAGAGCTTCGAGCATCAATCCCTTGCTGTTGAGCGACATATAAGCAATCAACCCGCGCAGGGACGGTAACTGGGAGCCGTACTCGAAGCACAGCCAAGGCCAAAGATCGGGCAAAAGCGGGTTCTCTTGAATATAAATCAATTGCTGTTCTTCGGAAAGGTGCGGGAAAAGACGTCGATAAAAATGGAATCTCAAATCAGCTTCACGTCTTCTTTCAGTAACGAGGCTGTCGAGAATTTGAATCAGTCGTGTACGTGTGGGTCTCGAAGTGGTGGGAGGTGGCCCTAATACAAAGTTTGGACGGGTTGGTGGCAAGCTTCTCTTTCGAATCGCTTGCGCTTCTCGTTCTAAACGTGTTGCATCCCCTGGTGCTCTCAAAAGGCTATATGTTCGTGATAGATTGGCAAAAGCATTCGCGACTTCAAGATGATCGGGGCCCAAATTTTTTTTGAGCGAATCCAAAACTTGTTTATAGATTTTTTTCGCCTCGCTGTGATTTCCCATGACATTGTACAAAGCGGCCAGATGATTCGAGGTCGTGACCATATCCTCATAATTGCTTTGCCTTTCCAGTTCATATATCCCTCTGGCTTCCAGGTATCGTTTTTCCGCCTCGGGCAACAATCCCATTTTTATATAAAGCGCAGCCAGGTCGTTTAAAATTGAGATCAGTTCCTTGTGCTTGGGCCTCAATTCTTGCTGGCGGATCGTCAGCATTTGCAAGTACAGAGATTCCGCTTTGGGATAAGAAGCTATTTTATCGCAAAATTTGGAGAAATCACTGAGGATCGCATAAACTTCAGGATGAACTCGATTCAGTTTTTCTTCTTTGATTCTTTGAGCCCGCCTATATAATGAATCGGCTCTGTGGTAGTCTCCCATTTTTTCATACAAAACGGCCAAGTTATGTTGGACGGTCGCCACGACTGGGTGATCATTTCCAAAGTCACGTTCACGGATCGTGCGCAGACGCGTGAACAAAGTATCGGCATCTGGGAATTCTCCCTTTCTCTGATATAACAATGCCAAATCATTATAGAGTTTGGCTAATGTGGAGTGATAAGCTCCGAATTTCTTCTCCAGAATTCTCAATGCTCGCTTCAAATAGCTTTCGGCCTGATCATAAGAACCCATCGCAATTAGGATATCTGCTAGATTTTGCAGATCATCGGCGACGATGGGATGATCTTTCCCGAGAGCTTGCTCATGGCGCGCCAACTCTTCTTCACGTAGCCTTAGTGCTTTATCAGGCTCACCGCGCTCTCGAAAAGATTTTGCCAGGCTTTCGCGACCGGCTTTTGCTTCCGGATGATCAAATCCCAATTGCTCTTCACGGACAGTTCGTGCTTGTTGGTGCAAATCATCTGCTCTTACAACATCTCTCATGCTTTCATAGATCAGAGCTAAACCATCAAGCACAGTAGCAAGAAGTTGATTCGCTTCATCGAACCGCTGCATTTGCTCAAGAAGCCCCCTTGCTTGATTAAAATACGCTTCCGCCTCGTTCAACGAACCTATTGAATAGCACATAGTTCCCAGGTGACACAACATCCCCGAGATTTCTAAGTTATCAGCTTGGAGTCCCTGAAGAACGCCAAGAGCGACGCGAGCACTATCGATTGCCGCGGTGAAATTACGCTCATTTTGTAGGGTGATGATATTTTGCTTCAAGCGATTCGCACGATCTCGGGGCTTCTCTTCTACACATGAAATAAAACAGAACCCAGCTAAGAGCAAGCAGAGATATTTATTCATGACATTCTCCTTCTGAATTTTGAGCTAAAACCTATGCGATAAGTCATTTTCATCGTCTTCTTCTCCCTTGACCCGAAAACGATGGTTTCGAATAAGGCAAAAGCCACCGCACCCTTCCCTTCCGCCACGGAAAATACTCCAAAATGATTTTTTCAAACACGAAGAGCCCCAAAACAAAATAAATCACCAGCCTCATCGGCCAGATCAGCGGCAGCCAAATCTCCCAGCGTGCAAACAAAAGGAACGTCACCATCCCATACATTAAGAAAACGCCAACGAGTATCAGCGTCGCCCATTTGAATTCCACAAAATGAATCACAAGCCAAGACAGGATGATCAATCCCAGGATTATGAACAAAGTGCGCAAGACGTCAGGCTCAGAGATAAATGACCGGCGCAGGAGCCAATTGAGAATATTGGCATGAGCGACGACACCGCTGATCTTTTCATCCCACGACAGCGGGATGCGAAACCAGTCTTCGGTTGGAGCGTTCTTTTCATAAGTTGCGCCAACCAAAACGATGGTTGAATCATGAATCTGCTTGGCCAATCGCGCTCGCCATTCCGGGGCATGGTCTTGTTCCAAAAGCTCTCGCGCTTGCATCGAAGTGAATTTGTCAACCAGTTGGCCGGCTTGGTGCAATCGCTTTTGATAAGCATGGCGGTAGTTGTTGGCATAGTTGATCAAGTGATACTCTTGCGGCGACCCGCTCAGTCCGGAAGCCGCCAGCTCCGCCAGGCTTTGCATGGGATCAATGCCTTTCGCTGCGGCCAACAGTTGCAGCGCAAAAGCATAAACCGGCCGGCCTTCACGATTCTTTCCATTGAACAATTGCGCGCGCCGCACCACATGATCGGATTCAGGATAATAGGTATCGAGCAACGTGACCGAGCCAAAAGAGATATTTGGCGGAATGGATTGCAGCTTCACTTCACGATATTGGCTATCCGCAAATGCCACAGTCAGAACGATAGGCACAGAGAAGCGAGCGAGGCTATCGACAAAAGCTTGCAAATCGCCCACAAAGTTTGGAGTGTCACCATAAAACTTCAAATCTATTCCAACCGCAGCCGGTTTGCACTCAAGAATCGGAAGCAACAACTTTTCCAACTCCGCCAAATTCCACGGCGGCCGGAGTGCAGAGCTTTCGTCGTCGATATCGATCAGCACGATACGCGGATCCGCCGGAACCTCGCCGCGAAATTTGAAGCGGAGATCGAGGGATTCCGGCTCGGATATCCAAAAGGTGCTGCCAAAAATCAGAGCCGGAAGAAGGTATTCGAGAATTTTCTCCTTCAAAAACTTCCGGAACTCTACACTGTCTTTTTGTGATGACATGATTGCGTCTTATCGGACTACTTCGGCCCTTCGATCTGTTTCCGCTGCGTTTGTTCGTTATACTTTTCCAGCTCATCCCGCACTTTGGCTTCCATCTCGGTGTGTGAGACTTTACCGGCATGTGTAAGGATTTCTTTCTCGTTGAGAATCAGAAACGCATCGAGCTTCTTTAGCCAATCCGTCATGTACATGGGTTTCTTCTCAATCGTCCTCAGTTCAGCAAACGAGAGAAACTGTTCGACCAAAAGTTCCAGGCGTTTCAGCTCGAGTTCCTCAAGATAGTTCTTGGCAATTTCCGCGTCTTTGCGGGTGATGATTTTGCCTGACCAACTCGTCATGCCCATGAAGGGCTTGGTGCTGTCCACGCGCTCGGCAATAAGCTCGGCTGCCGTGCGTCCGTGAATCGCATAGTGAAATTTATTCTGCACCGTCGCATAAAACTGCCGCGCGTAGTCGGTCTTGGGGTCATAGTCAATGCTGGTGGCGAAGATGTCGCGCACTTTCTCGTAGAAATTGCATTCCGATGTGCGAATGCGCCGGACGCGCTCGATCAACTCATCAAAGTAATTCGTAGCGCCGCCGGCCAAGCGCCGGTCATCCATCACGAAACCTTTGACGAGGTACTCTTTGAGACGCTGGGTGGCCCAAATGCGAAACTGCGTGCCGCGATGGGATTTCACGCGGTATCCGACGGAAATGATCACGTCGAGGTTATAGAGCTCGATAGTGCGCGTAACCTTTCGCTTTTTCTCAGCTTGAACTATTCGGGATTTCCGAATAGTTGACTTTTCGTCGAGTTCATCTTCATCATAGATGTTTTTAATATGCTCATTGATGGTGGGAACGCTTTTTTGAAAAAGTTCGGCCATCTGAGCTTGGCTGAGCCAAACCGTTTCGTCCTGAAGCGTGACCTGAATTTCAGTGCGGTCGCCTTCCGTGCGATACAGAAGAATTTCGCCGGTATTTTCCATTGGTAAATTGTGTTTTGATGAAACCAAGCTGCTCATTTTTCATCAGTTTGAACTATCCGGAATTTCCGGATAGCTGGCTCTTCCTGAAGCGCACCTTGAAAGGCAAAACGATTTAGGGCAAAACTATTAAAAGCTTTTTGTCTTCTAGCGGAGTTCGTGCAGTTGATCCATCACCAACCGCTCCGCCACTGGCTCCGACAAAAAGGCGGCGTAATAAGAATACAACATGAGTTTCGGCTCGGGATGATCCGGGAATTTTTGGGCCATTGCAATGAGGGCATGCTCCAATTCCAGATGCAATCTTTCCGACAAACAGAAATTGGCGAGATCAAAATAGTCTTCGATCCGCCCTCTTTGCTCGGCGCGTTTGTTCAGTTTCTCTAATTGGCTTTTCACCTGCGCAGTTCGACTTGCCTGCAGCACGTGAATGACCGAGCTATCCGCTTCCGTTCCTAACAAAGGGCTTTGTAGCAATGTAATTTTGATTTGATAGTTGCCTGCCTCTTGCCAACGCTTCGCATTCGCACTCAATCTGAACGTGTTGCCTCTGACGAGTGTATCAGCTATGGTTTCCAGATTGTGAGTTATTTGCACGCGGAAGGCAGTCCGCCAGGGAGCGCTTTTCATCCAAGAAAAACTATCCGGCATGGCAAAAGCAAACACCGTATCCGGCATGGCCAGAAACAACTCTTCGGCATTTCGCACGCCTTCTTGAGAGACGCATCTGTGGGGTTCTTTGAAAAACATGACAAAAAGGTTCTTAAAGAAATTGTCTTTGCTTTTTTCCTGCTTTGGAATGATCACGGTACGCGGGCCGGTGATTTCCTTCCAAGCAGAAGAGCCGTCGCCCAAAAGAATCGTTGTCCGCTCCGGAATTTTCAATGAATCTCCTGCAAACACGCAGCAGAATTTGGGTATCTCATTCCAATCGGATTGCCCAATAGGTTTGATGGAGATCTTTGCTGCGGTTGTTTTGACGTACACGAAAACCGGAGATGGATTCGCAGTTTGTACAGTGGGCAAAGCGATCCCACATGAAATAAGGGAGAGAAAGATTGTTAAGCGCTTCCACGCTGAAATATTTTTTCCCATATCGTTGACCGTCGCTGATTTTCCATTCCAATCTTGATCAACCATAGGGCGAGGTCTCGCCTCGCCCTATTTCACTCGCTTCTCAACTCACGCATTCTTCTCCTCACCCGTTCCCATCACCGGCACCACGGCCTTAATTCCCACCGGGCCCAGTGCATATTCCTGCGGGCCGAGATGCTCGTTCGAATTCATTACTTCTTCCCACGTCACCTCTTTGCCCGTGTATGCGGCCATGCGGCCCATGATCGCAACGAGCGTAGAGTTTGCCGTGTTCTCCGCTTCCACGAATGGTTTGCTCGTGCGAATCGCGGTCACGAGATCGATGTGCTCTTGCACATACGGCGAAATCTTCACTTGCTTGGTGGACTCGCCCGCTTCGTTCTTCGGATATTCATACGTCCACGCCACCGTGCCGTCGGGTTTATAGATCGTATTGCGGCAATTCGAATAGCCTTTCGTGCCGCGCACCATTTCCGAAACATTGCCCGCGCAGCCGTTGATTTGGCGGCACATGCTGTGAACGTGCATGCCGTTCGCATACGCATAATCCACACTGAACGAATCGTATTGATCGCCGGTCACGCGACGATGGCGGCCACCGATGCCCACGGCTTTCGTCGGCAGCATGTCCGTGAACCATTGCACGACGTCGAGGTTGTGCACGTGCTGCTCCACGATGTGATCGCCGGAGAGCCAGCACCAATTCACCCAATCGCGGATCATGTATTCCATCTCCGACCAGCTCTTTTGCGGCGTGCGATACCAAAGCTGATCCTGATTCCAATAACAATTTGCAGCCACGATCTCGCCGATCTCGCCTGCGGCAATGTGCGCGTAGGTTTCGAGGTAATCGCGTTGATGGCGGCGTTGCGTGCCGGTGGCAACGGTGAGTCCCAGCGACTCGGCTCTCTTTGCAGATGCGATGATACTGCGCGCGCCGGGCGCATCAACGGCGACCGGCTTTTCCATGAACACATGCTTCTTCGCATTGATGGCGGCTTCGAAATGGCCGGGACGAAAGTGCGGCGGCGTGGCGAGCAGAATAATATCAACGCCGGAGTCGATAACTTTTTGAAACGCATCGAAACCGACAAAGCAATTTTCATCCGCGACTTCGTTGTTCTTCTCTTCTTTGATCTTCTTGCGGCAATCATCG
>JABWAN010000349.1 GCA_013361015.1 Candidatus Zhuqueibacterota bacterium
CTCGTGGCGATCGCGCACATTGTCAAAGCCGGAGCTGACGATGAACGGATTGGGCACCACGCGAATGCGCTGCAAATCTTCCTTCTCTTTCGCGGCGTCAAAGCGTTGCGCTTTGGTGCTGAATTGATAGCGGTCCGCGGCGGTGAGCGGCTTGTCTGTCACGATTTTGAATTGCGTGCCTGCAGCATAATTGCCGGTGAAGCCGAAGCGGAAAGAATAGGTGTTGGCTTGCCATCCGCCGGTTCCGTCATAGGGCGTGTCGCCGATGGCAATGCGCTCTGCGACATCATATCTTTGATCGGCGTCGCCTTCGCCTTCGCGCGTGTCCAGAATTTCAACAGTCAAAGTATCGCCGCTCGCTTGATCGATGACAATGAACGGTGCATAGACGGGATCGCCAGTGTCCCAATCCGCGTAGAGATAGCGAAAGTTTTCGGCGTCTTCCGGATTTTGCGTGAAGATAAAAAGATAGTCGTGGTCGTTCGCACCGTCGCGTGCGTCATAGAGATCGGGGTCGAGCGCCAACGTGTCGGTGCCCACACGCACGGTCTGCACCGAATTGTCGAAATTAATGTTGAAGTCGATGTCTTTGATGATCACGCGCAAGCCGTCAAACCGTTGCGCATTGTCCGAAGCTTCATCATAGAACGGCTGCCCGCTCAAGACGTTCGCGCCATTGCCGAGATTTTTGACCGAGTAGGTTTTATCCGCGTCCGTCACCTCGAAAGAAATTTCATACCTCGCGCCCGTAACTTTGCGCGGATCGATCACTTGCAATTCGAAACCCTCCAAATCCGAATTGCCCGCCACGTGCTCGAACGTGCTGTCGACTTCGGCCTGTAAAAATCCCGCGGCCGGCGCTTGCGGAACCACGGCCACGGTTTGATCATCATCAAACGCAAAGGGAACTTGCGAAGGCTCGTTCTCGTTGACGGGTACGTCAATTTCGGGGTCGGGGCGATCATATGCCGAGACCGTATACCAATACTCATAGCCGTTCACGAGCTTATCGGGATCGGTCCAATGGTGCTTCAATCCCGCATTGGCGCCGGGGTCGATCTTCTTCTGCTCGACCCGGAAAAGCTCGCCGGCATTGACCGTTCCGTCTTTGGTGGAATCCGCAAAATTGTCTTGAATGCTCACAAAGATGCCGTCGATATAAATATTGTAACCGGTCGTGTAACGCCCAGTCTGCTCATCGATTTTCGGTTGAATTACATAATCGCCATCAAGTACACAAAAGCCTTTGCCGCCGTTGACGATTTCCTCATCAGCATCCAAAAAGCTGTCGAGATAAAATACCCGCGCGGGTTGCGAGACGTTCTTTACTTGGAAAGTCGTATCCGTGAGAAACTCGATCACATAGTTGTCGCCCGTGAACGCGCCGCTCAAATCCACGGCGGCATCGCCACCCTGTGCGCCGTCTGCTAGACCGCCGGAAGCGATGATGGCATTCGAAGCACCGGGCAACGAGGCGTTGTGCGCGACCACGACGCCGCTGATTTCTTTGACGGTCGTGTTGAAGACATCGTAATCCACCAGCGGAACGTAGCCGGTGGGATAAATATCCGCTTCTGTTTTTGCTCCCCAAATGACGTTGCCGGCTGCGTCACGAGTGCGATCGGTGCGATAGATGCGATAACCTTCGAAATCGCTCTTGCCGGTAAAAGGATCGCTCGAGCCTTCGCTGCGCTCATCCCAATACAGCGTGACGGAGTGATTGCCGGGCACGGCCGTGACTGCGGGCGAAGCGGGCGCCGTCGGCCCAACGAAGTTGTTGTCGTAAATGCGTTGCGCGGCCTCGGCATTTTTCAGGAGCGTTTCAAAATCCGGCGCGGCGATGAAAGCCACTCCCATATCCACGCTCGCACCGTTCTCCAAATCAAAATCACCGCTGCTCATGATATAGCCGACGTCAGTATCAAAACGCGGTTCCATGAACAAGCCCGGTTGCATGTATTGATACTGCGCGTGATCGCGGCTGGTGAACTGCAAACCATTCGGATCGGGGCCGGTGGGGGTCAATATAAATTCGCCGGAGGCGGGCATGTCGCCATATTCGAACGTGGTCCACGCCGTCAAGCCCAACTCTTGGCCGTTGATCTCCGGACTTTTCAAAAATTTCGTACCGAAGTGGCCGATGTTGAAGCCTGGCTTTGATGCATAGAAATTATCCGAGTCGCGTGCGTATGCCAGATTCAACTCTTTGATGAAACCATCGTCGTCATCTTCGAATTCGGCGCCGACGAGCGCGGGCATGTCATTATCCACCAGCACGCCGAAGCGGCATTTGGTCAGCTTCGCGCCGCTGATGTTCTTCACGCGATAGAACGCAAACACGAAATCGCGCGTCAATCGTGAGTTCAATTGAATAAGGCGACACTCCACCTCCACTCCCAAAGGCGGCCTCGGGCTGACATCCGGATCGTTGTTGTCGCGCATGATCCAATACGATTCTTGCCGTGCAAGACTGCGCAACTCGCCGGGATCGACGAATCCGCCCTCCAACGCCGGCCATTGGCCATTCCATTGCGGCGCGTAGCTTTCCACAATATCGCTGCGCGGCACAATCGCGGCTTCCAAAAGCGGCGAGGTGTAATTCGGATTATCGAAACCGGGTTCGGGGTTGAATTGGTTGTCGGAAATATCATTGTACGATTCGCTCACAATGGTATCGCCGCTGGCCGTCACCGCGCCGAAAAGAATACCGGTCTGCCACACCATGTAATTGAGCGTGCCCGCCGGCCATTCGATGCTGCGCGTGTAGTTACGATCGCCGATAAAGCCGTTGTTGTCATAATAAACCACGATGCGGCCGTTGTCCATGCGCCCGAGCTTGCGATCGATAAACGCGCCGGGCTTGTTGAGAGCGCCGGCTTTCTGTAGCCTGCGAATCTTCTCCGCTTTGCCTTCGCCGGCGAAGGAGCGTTCCTTCCAACCGAACAAAGTTAAAAGCAGAGTGCACAGAAGAAACGTGTTTAGAATTTTGCTTTTCATTCCTCAAAGCCTCCGCAAAAATTGGAGTGATGTATTCTTGGTTTGATGGATCGGTGGAGTAATGGAGTTTTGGCGTAATGGAATCGTGGCATTTTCCATTACTCCAATAATCCATTACTCCACCACTCCAGTTCCGCTTCACCGGCGCAGCTCAAATCCGATGCGAATATTTCTCTGCTCGCCGATATTGTACGGATCGCGTTCGCCTTGCGGCGTGTAGCCGGGATCCGTGCTGTCATTCGGCAAGCCCGTATCGGTAAATACTTCCACCACATTGCGGCGATTGGTGAGATTGGTGATTTCAGAAAACACGCCCAGCTCCATACCGGCCACGTTGAAGAGCTTGTCCACGCGCAAATCAAGCTGCCAGATAGAAGGCGCGCGCGCCGTGTTTTCATCCGCAATGCGTTGGCCGCGACTATCCGTGGGCGTGTATGGGAAACCGCTATTGAAGCGGCCGGTCAAGTTCACGCCGAAATTCTGCAGCCATTGTGCGCCGCCCAAGCGCGGGCCTTCACCCTGGTTGTAGCGGAAATCGAGATTGAAATTGAAAATGTGGGGACGGTCCCAATCCAAAACGATGAGCTTCTTCACCGGCACACGCGGCGGGCGCGCGAGCAGATCATCGCGTGTGTCCAGCGGGTTGGAGCTGTTGCCTTCCGCGCGTTGAATCGTGTAGCTGAAATAAGAAGAGAAATGATGATAACGCCGGGTGCGCATGTCGATCTGTACGCCACGCGCGTTGGCAAAGTCTTGATTGACGTAATACGTCACCGCGGCCGGGCGTGCATTGGGATAGGGATCGGTGGAGATGAGGTTTTCATAATCCTTGTAAAAGCCGGTTGCGCTGATCGCGAGAAAATCCGTCAACTGTTGATCCCAACCCACTTCAAATGAAACCGTTTTTTGCGGTTTGAGATCGGCATTGCCCAAAGTCGGGCGGAAGATATCCACGTGGCGCTGGCGGTTGTACACGATTTTGTTGTATTCGGGGTTTTGATAAAAGTGCCCATAAGAAAAATGCAGATTCGCGCGATCCGTCACCGGATGCGCCAAACCGAAGCGCGGGCTAAGACGCAAACGCTTGTCTGCTGCACGGCGTGGCCCCAAGGGTTCGTTCGAATCTATCGCCACACTGTCCGCGGGGTCGAAATAATCCACACGCACGCCGACGTTGATGATGAGATCTTTGAATTCCATTTTGTCTTGCACGTAAGCCGCGGCTTCCACGGGATTGATGGTCAATTCATCGATGCGCGAGTTTTGGATATCGCCGCCGGTGAGCAGTTGCTTGCGCCAAATGCGCAGGAGATTCACGTCCACGCCGCTCTTGACGTTGTGGTTGGCATTTACTTGCCAATTGAGATCGAATCTGCCTTCCCATGAGCGATTTTCCTGGTTGAGGTAGCGCGAATCATCGCCGGAGGGCGCGAAATCCTCGCCGTCATTGTAAGTAAGCAGGAGATAATCTTCCGGCTCGTCGCGCACACCATCGAAGAATGTACGCGTGAAGTACTGCAGCTTCAGTTCGAAGAAAGCCTTATTGCTCAAAGATTGTGTCCAGCCGAACAGGCCGTTGTACACGCGGGTCTTCAAATGATCGTTGCCCGCGAAATTGTTGTCGAGCGTATCTGCGCCCACGCGCTGGCGATACAAACCCTGGTGCGCAAAGTAATGATCGTAGATTTCCTCGTCCTCGCTGTTGCCGTTCGCGGTCAAGGTGAATTTCGTCTTGTTGCTTGGCGCCAATGTCAATTTCGCCGTGCCGCGCCGCGCGAATACGTCCTGCAAATTGCCGATGTATCCGTCGGTCTCATTATACTCTCCTGAAAGAAAATATCTCAGCTTGCTGCTGAAACCCGGCACCGGTCCGCCGAGACTGATTTGGCCTTGATACGTGCCCCAATTGGAGCGATCCAGCATGCCTTTTTCTTCGAGCAGCTTGTCGCGCTCGGCAAAAGTATAATCCCGGGTGGACTTGCCAAAGATGGCGTCGGTCAAGCCGCGGATTTTGATGGAAGTTTCGCGGCCGCCCTCTTGCGTCACCAAGTTGAGCACGCCGCTCATGGCGTTGCCATATTCTGCGTTGAAGTTGCCGCTGATGAGCTGCAATTCTTCAATGGCTGAGGTGGAAATCTCCGTGCCTAAGCCGCCGGTAATGCCGTCGCGCATGTACATGCCGTCGACCATCACGGACAGTTCGTTGCCGCGGCCGCCGCGCACGTAGAATTGTCCCTCGCCGCTTTCATTGCCCGCGGTAAAACTCGCGTCGCGAATTTGTGACTTAGTGACGCCCGAGTTGAGCGTGAGCACGTCTTTATAATCATCCGCAACCATGTTTTCGACCAACTCGGCCTCGGCAATCTGCATCGTGGTCACGCCGTCTTTCTGAATCAGCGGACGGTCGGCAACAATCTCGATCGCCTCGCCCAATTCCACGACTTTGGAAGAGATCTCAAAACTCTGCGTCGTGGTGAGATCAACGCTTACCTTCACATTGGTGACTTTGGTAGATTGATAGCCGATCATCGTCACCACAAGGCTGTACGTGCCGGGCGGCACCTGCAGAATGAAGTAGCGGCCGTTGGCATCGGTCGCGGCACCGAGCGTCGTGCCTTCAACCACGACGTTGACGCCGGGCAGAGGCTCTTTCGTATCTTTGTCCGTCACCATGCCGGAAATTTTTCCCGTGGTGCCGGCGAACACCGTACTGCTGAGCAACAGCAGCAAGGCACTGAGCTTGAACAGCGAGTGCCGTTTGCGTTTTGGCATATAGCCCTCCGTGCGTGAGCTTTGGGTTAAAGGGGCGATTTACTCTTGATACTGTAGAGCATTGCGAATTTTGATTTGCAGGTTTTCAATCTAGCCGGAGCATGTTTCATTTGAGCGCGCCGGTTGCCATTCCGAGTGAAGCGATGAGTCGGCGTGCAGAAGAATCCTTTGCCGCTACGCTCTTCGGAATGCCATGGCCATCATTTGGAACACACCATGATTTTTTTGTAGAGCGAGAGATTTGCAGCGCACCAAGCTCGTCTATTCTCAATTCTCATACCAATGACGAACACAGGCGTGGCGCGAGCATCCTTCTCCGCAAAAAACCGACTTATATCGTGGAGTTGCAATGAACACAGCGAGGCGAGGTGCAAATCCTTGCAGCCTGGATAGAAATAACTGCACGGAAAGAGTCAAATATAAATCCGCTGCGGGTCGAGTTCTTCACGAATGAGCCGCAACTCCTCCAAGCTCGGCGGCTCCGTCACGTGCAAGTCATCGGCAAATTTTACTTCCCAGCCGATGTTGTCACGAATCGTCTTTGGCTCGACGCCGGGATGAATATCGGTCAAGATCATTTCGTGTGAGGTGGAATCAAAGCGGAAAACGCC
>JABWAN010000350.1 GCA_013361015.1 Candidatus Zhuqueibacterota bacterium
GACGACGTGCGCGAACTGAAGCGCACGTTTGCCACTTCGAGTTATGAAGGTCGCGGTTCGGTGGCACTCTTGTTCGAAGCGCAACGATTGAAAGCGGAATCGGCGAATGCTTTGCTCAAACTTTTAGAAGAGCCGCCCGCGGAAAAGTATTTCGTGCTCACGGCCAATTCGCTCGAAAGCCTTTTGCCCACGATTATCTCGCGTTGCCAGCCGATTGCAGTGGCCGCGCCGCGGCATGCGGAGCTTGTGGAAATTTTGCAAACGCAGCACAACGTCGCGCCGGAGCGCGTGCATTTCGTGGCGAGCATTGCGAACGGCAATTTGCGTTACGCGCTCGAATTGTTGGATGACGATCTTGAGGGCCGCCGCAAACTCGCAGTCGAATATCTGCGCATGGCGTTCAAGTTCAACAAGCCGGTGGAGCAAGTGGAATTTCTCAATCAGCTTGTGGAAGAGAATGATCGTCGCGCCTTGCAGCAGCTTTTGCAATTTTGTCTTTCGTGGCTGCGTGACGCGTACGTGTTGAAGTGCAGCGGCGCGGAGCAGCAAATCCTCAACACCGATTTTCGCGCCGCGCTGTTGGAGTTGAACAAAAACCTGCCGCAATTCGATTTCGACCGGGTGCTGGAAGAAATCGAATATGCGATCACCTGCCTGGAGCGTTACGTGCAACCGTGGCTCGTGCTCATGGTGCTCTTGCAACGTATCCGGCAATTATCTCGACCGGGAAAATGATATGCCGAACGTCATACAACTCAAGTTCAAAGGCGAGCGCACGGCGTTTTATCTCAACGCGCAGCAGTTTCCTTTTCGCGTGAAAGATTTCGCCATTGTCGAAGCGGAAAAGGGCGAAGACATGGGCATGGTGAATCTCATCGAGATTCCGCCGAGCATGAAGGTCAACGGCAATGAGGCGCTCAAGCGCGTGCTGCGCAAGGCCAACGACGCGGATATTATCAGGTATCAATCCAACAAGGCCGTCGAGCTACGCGCGCGCGAGGCGTGCCGGCAGAAGATCGTCGTGCACAATTTGGAGATGAAGCTGGTGGATTGCGAATATCAACTCGACGGCGGCAAGATCACGTTCTACTTCACTGCGGAGAAGCGCGTGGACTTCCGCGAATTGGTGAAGGATTTGGCGGGCGAGTATCGCACGCGCATCGAGCTGCGGCAAATCGGCGTGCGCGACGAGGCCAAGCGCCTCGGCGGCTACGGGGTGTGCGGCCGCAAGCTGTGCTGCTCTTCGTGGATTTCGGAGTTCGCGCCGATCACCACGCAAGCCGCGAAAGAGCAGAACCTGCCGCTCAACCCTAACAAGCTTGCGGGCGTCTGCGGTCGCTTGAAATGCTGTTTGATGTACGAACGCGATTTTTACAATCAAGCCATCGCGCAATTTCCCGAGCTGGCGAAAGAGATTACTACGGAAAAAGGCACGGGCACGATCACGAAGATCGACATCTTTCACGACACGCTCACCGTGAAATATCCCAACAGCGAAACCGAAGTGCTGATGCTCGCGCTGGTGAAAGATAAAATCTACAAATGCGAGAACGATTGCGGGCACGGGCATGGGAATATGGAAGAGTTGAAGAAGCCGAGGGCGTGAGCAGCAAAAATATGAAAGCAAAAAAACTATCTGAGATGGACGACGACCTGCTGCCGGAATATGACCTGGAAGAACTGCTGAAAAACGCGGTCGTCGGGAAATATGCCGAGCGCTGCAAAGCCGGAACGAATCTAGTGCTTCTTGCCCCGGATGTGGCTAGCTTTTTCCCGAATGAAGAATCTGTGAACGAGGCGTTACGTCTCGTCATTCAATTGACTAAGCTTCAAGCAAAAGCCCAACCCCAAGCCGCGTAGAAAAAACGGAACTCAGCATGTCCGAACCTTCGCAATCGGCGCAACCCAAAGAGAGCCGCGCCACGCAACGCTGGCAGGCGCGTTTGCGCGCGTGGATGCAATTCATCGTCACCGGCGTGCTCGCGTTTTTTCTGCTCGCGAGCGGATGGCAGATTTATTACCTGCACCAAAAGATCGAGCAAGCGCCCGCGCTCAATCTCGAACTCGCGCCTGCGACTAATCTGCCCGCGGCGCAGGAGCAATGGCGCACGCTCGCGCGGCTTGAAGCGCACGCGATTCAACAGCGCTATCATCAAGCCAACGTGATTTTGATGGCGCGCATTTGGACGACGTATTTGGGTTTCGTCACGGGAATGATTCTCGCCGTGGTGGGTGCGGCGTTCATCCTCGGTAAATTGCGCGAACAAACTTCGGAGATCACGGGCAAGATGGAAAATTGGCAAGTGAGCATCGCTTCCACTTCGCCCGGCTTGGTCATGGTCGTGCTCGGCACGATACTCATGTTGATGACGATCACGACGCATCACCAAATCGACGTGAAAGACAGCCCGCTTTATTTCAGCGGTGCCGCGATCAGCACAACGACGGCGACGACCACAACGGCGCCCTCCAAGTTGTCCGAGGCCGCCAAAAAAATTAGACTCAGCTTGCAGGCAGATTCACTTGCGAAACCAGAGGATGCTCCGCAACCCTAATCATGAAGTGGAAGAGTTGCGGTCAAAAAAGTAAAAGCGCACGCAAGGCCGCAAAGAGGCAAAGAGCCCGCAGAGGTTTTCTCTGCGAAACCTTTGTCCCGAACACGGGACGTCTTTGCGTGAGACTTTTTTATTATGCTTGAACGAGAAGGACGATGCCATGCACCGTATAAATTTCATCAACGCAATGCTTGCCCTGTGTTGCGTATGCTCGACTGGCGTTGCGCTTGCGCAAGACAATCTCTCCGAGTTGCGCGCACTATGGAATGAAGCGAAGTATGATGAGGTCATCATCAAAGGCAGCGAACTGCGCGAGCAACCCTTTGGCCGCACGCTGGAGTTGGATTACATGCTCGGCACGAGCTTGTGCCGCGTGCCGGAACTGCAAGTCGATGGCATCAAGTTTCTCGCATGGTGCTTGAGCAATTACAAAATGGCGGAGCCGGACAAAGCCAAGCTCGTGCAAGAGACGGAGCAATGTGCGCAGGCCTTGGCCGCGCCCAAACCCGCGCCTATCGCCGCGGCCACCACGCGCAGCAGCGCCGGCGTGAGCGGCAAAATGTATCACTATGTGAGCCGCGATCAAGCCCTGCGCACCACCACCATCAAGATCGTATCGCCCAAATCGTTTGAAGAATTACGCGCGCGGTTGACGCCGCTCGAGCAGGCGGACAGCGCCGCGCACAAAATCGCAAAGCTTGCCGGCTCCAAGTTTGAAATAAAAACCCAAGGCAAGTTCGTTATCGCCAGCGCCAATCCGAACGTCGATTATGAGGGCATCGCGCGCAATCTGAACGTGTATGAAAAATTTTTCGCGACGGCTTTTGGTTTGAAGCTGCCGCCGTATATGATCACCGTTTATCTCTCGCCCGATTTTCAGCAATATCGCGACCTGGCGTTGAAGCTGCACGGGTTTGAATTGCCGAACGCTTCCATCGGTTATTCCTATCGCGAAGATTTGAGTCTCGCCGCGTTGTGTCGGGGCCGCAGCACGAGCACGCTCTATCATGAACTGTTTCACCTCATGGCGCGCAGCACGTTCGGCGATATTCCGCCGTGGCTCGATGAAGGCATGGCCGCACTTTATGAAGTGTCGAAGATCGAAGGCGAACGCGTGCTCGGCATGTACAATTGGCGCGGACAAGCGTTGAACGACCTGTGGGCGCTGCGGCCCAGTTTGGAAAAACTCGTGAAAATGAATTGGGCGGCGTTTGATCAATTCGAAGACGAGCCTTCGATGGAGGCCGTGGATCAGCAAGCCGCGAATCACGCCACGGCGCGTTATTTCATGCAGTATTTGCAGGAGCGCAATCAACTCGCCGAGGTGTTCAACGCCTTCCGCACGCGCAATCCCAAAGCGCTGAAAACCACGCCCGAGGCCGAGACACAAACCCTGCTCGAAACGATTTTGCAAAAGCCGCTGGCGGAGGTTGATCAAGATTTCGCGGCATGGTTCAAGGCGGAGAAGCGGTGGCCGTGAGAGATTCGCAATCCGCACACATTTACAGGAGTCATCAAGATGGATCAACAAATCACTCTCACGCTTTCCGAGGCCGCATTGCAGCGCGCGTCTAATTTGGCTGGCGTGGTCTCGCGACCGATTGAAAAAATACTAGCCGACGCATTAGAATACGCTTTGCCGGATATAGGCTCCGAAGTATTGCCCGCGGTGGCGACTTTGTCGAATGATGAAGTCGTAGCCCTGGCGCAAGCACGTATGAACGCGAAAGAGGATGCCCAATTATCCGAATTATTAGAGCGGCAGCAAGCGGGCGCCTTGACCAATGGAGACCGTGCGACGCTCAACAATCTATTTCAAGCCTATCTCCGTTTGTGGCTGCGCCAATCCGAAGCATTGGCTGAAGCGGTTAAACGAGGCTTGCGTGAGTCGCTATCATCTGTGGCGTAAGTATGATTTCGACGGCAGTGCGCGAAAAGGTCCGCTCGCAAGCGGGCCATCGTTGTGGTTATTGTTTGGCGCCGCAACAACTGGTTTTGTAGGCATTGGAGATCGACCATATCATTCCTGTGGCCGAAGGCGGCAGCGATGAAGAAGAAAACCTCTGGCTTGCTTGTCGTGCGTGCAATAATGCGAAAAGCACAAAGACGGAGGGCCTTGATCCGCTTACGGGGCGCAGCGAGACTTTATTCAACCCGCGCAAACAGGTTTGGCAAGAACATTTTCGCTGGAGCGCTTCCGGTGTTGAGATCATCGGTTTGACGCCCAGCGGCCGCGCAACTGTTTCGGCGCTTGATTTGAATAACGTGATTTCTGCAATGGTGCGGCGCAATTGGGTGAGCGCGGGTTGGCATCCGCCGAAAGATTAACGAGTGAATTGACACAAGGAATAACTATGGAAGCAACGATGCAAAAGCCACAGATAGCCAATCAGCAATTGCTTGCTCTGCTGGAAAAGCTCCCCGCCAATAAAGTTGAAGAACTTTTGGATTTCGGCGTTTTTCTGTTGTCGCGTATTCAGGCGCAGCCGAAGAAGCAAGAACTGCTTGGCGACCGCTTCGCCGGTGTTTGGCAAGACGAGCGTACTGCGGAAGAGATCGTTGCGGATATTCGCGCTAGCCGTGCATAAGAAAACGAGGCAATTCAAAGTCATGAATGATTGGATTTCAATTGGGATTTCGTTTGTTGCACTTGCAGTTTCCGTGACGACCGCTTGGCTCACCTTGTTTCGCAGGGGCGAGTTACGAATGACCCAACCAACAGTAATTTTTTTTGGCCCTGACGGCGGCTCTCGTTCTGGGCGACAACCGCAGTTAAAAGTTTTTCTTCGAACATTGCTTTACAGCACCTCCCGTAGAGGACAAACTGTTGAGAGCCTGCATATAAACTTACAACGAGGAGAATCGAAACAGAACTTCTCAATCTGGGTGTATGGAGACCAACACTTGGCTCGCGGTAGTGGCCTGTTTGTTCCAGCGGAAGGTATTGCCTGCAATCATCATTTTTTACTTCCCTCGGATGGAACCAACTTTCGGCTCCTTGAAGGTGACTACATGCTTCGCATCTACGCAAAACGAGTTGATGTCTCAACAGCTAAAGAATTCATGGCAGTTCGACTCAGAATTTCAGAGTCACACGCAAAAGCGCTTGAGGGTGAGAATGTGGGTATTTACTTCGATTGGGGGCCTGATCAGCAGGCATATCACCCACACATTGAAAAGGTACCTCCCAAACCAATGTCCGCTCTTCTGCATGAAGAGCGGAGCTAAACATTTTGTATGCTCCCAATGCTACCAAGCTTAAAGGCGAGTAGCAGAGCTTTGCCCATGACTCCATCACTCCAAACTCCATCAATCCAACTCTCTCAGGAAGAGGTTCTCGTGTCACCATATAATCGCATCTTAGTCACCAGCGCCTTGCCTTACGCCAACGGCGCGTTGCATCTCGGGCACCTCGCGGGCGCGTATTTGCCCGCGGATATTTATGTGCGCTATCAACGCATGCAGCAGCGCGAGGTGCTGTTCGTGTGCGGCACAGATGAATACGGCGTGGCCATCACCATTGCCGCGGAGCGCGCGAAGAAGTCGCCGCAAGAGTTCGTGGATTTTTATTGGAAGCAGATGAACGACACGTTTGCGCGTGCGGGCATCAGCTTCGACATCTTCTCGCGCACCACCACGCCGGAGCACATTCCGCAAGCGCAGGAATTTTTCCTCACCATGCACAAAAAGGGCTTGCTCGTTGAGAAAGCCGTGAAGCAGCTTTATTGCCCGAACGACAAACGCTTTCTCGCGGATCGTTACGTCGAAGGCACGTGCCCGCATTGCGGCAAGCCCGGCGCGCGCGGGGATCAATGCGAGTC
>JABWAN010000351.1 GCA_013361015.1 Candidatus Zhuqueibacterota bacterium
CCTCCTGCGCTTCGGGCAAACGTGAGAGCGCTTCATGAAAAATCGCTTTGATCTGCAGCCACTGATCCCTCATCATGCCTTCACCCCCAAAAAATCTCACGATAGAGCCAGGTTCGCGCGCTGGCCCATTCGCGTTTGGCCGTGGCAATAGAGATCTCCAAAACTTCGGAGGTTTCGTTCAACGTCAAACCGCCGAACACATGCAACTCAACTAGCCGGGCTTGTCGCTCGTCCCAAGTGGCAAGCTTCTGCAAAGCCGTGTCTAGCGCCAGTAAATCGAACGAGAATCTATCTTCCGGGATTGGTGCTGCGTGGAGCGGGAGATGTTGTTGTTGGCCGCCGCGGCGTGCAGCATTGCGGCGGCGAGCGTAACTGATGAGAATCCGGCGCATGGCTTGTGCGGCCGCACGGAAGAAATGTTTGCGATCATTCCACCCCGCTTCGCTTTGATCAACCAGGCGTAAAAAGGCCTCATGCACAAGCGCGGTCGGGTTGAGTGTGTGCCCCTGCCGCTCGTGGCGCAATTGCTGAACCGCGAGCCGGCGCAAGTGATAATAGACCGCCTGAAAAAGTCGGGGAAATTCTTCTTCTGCGCCTTGATGCAATCGGTGCAACATCGCGGTCACTTCTTGGGTCTGCAAAGCGGGCATATAAACTTCCCTCCAAGTCATCAATAATTTATTGGAGTGTGAGAGTGATGAATCAGTGAGGTTTAGGAAACGCTAGGGTTCCAACACGCCGCCCATCCATCACTCCGAAAGTTTTATTTCTTCAATGTCTGCACCAGCTCCGTTACCATTTTCTTTGCGTCGCCGAAGAGCATCATCGTTTTCTTATCATAAAACAATTCGTTGTCTTCGCCGGCGAAGCCGGAGCCGAGGCTGCGTTTGACGATCATTACGGTGCGCGCGTAATCGACGTTTAAGATCGGCATGCCGTAGAGCGGGCTGTCTTTCTTCGTGCGCGCCGCCGGGTTGATGACGTCGTTCGCGCCGATCACAAGCGCCACGTCGGTGTTTTGAAAATCATCGTTGATCTGCTCCATCTCCATGAGTAAATCATAGGGCACATTAGCTTCCGCGAGCAACACGTTCATGTGGCCGGGCATGCGGCCCGCCACCGGGTGAATCGCATAACGCACAGTCGCGCCCCGGCTCATGAGCAAGTTCGCCAGTTCCTGCAAAACGTGCTGCGCTTGCGCGACCGCGAGGCCATAACCGGGCACGATGATAACGGATTGCGCGCTTTCAAGGATGAACGACGCATCTTCCGCGGTATACCGAATCACTGTGCGTTGCTCCGTTTGCTCCGTGCCGGCTTGATAATCCGCGCCCACGCCGGCAAAGAGCACGTTACCCAGCGAGCGATTCATGGCTTTGCACATGATCTGCGTGAGAATGATGCCCGAAGTTCCGACGAGTGTGCCGCTAATGATGAGCACATTGTTCGAAAGAATGAAGCCGGTCATCGCGCCTGCAAGGCCGGAGTAGGAATTCATCAACGAGATCACCACCGGCATGTCTGCGCCGCCGATGGGGATGACACTGGTGACGCCGAGAATCGTCGCGAAAAACAAAATGCCAAGAAGGAGATAGCCGCGTGAAGGGTCCATTGCAAACAGAACACCCATCACCAAAATTACAAACAACATCGCGGCATTGATCTGCTTCTGCATGGGATATAGAATCGGCGCGCTGCGCATCATGCCCTGCAGCTTGGCCGCGGCCACCATGCTGCCGACAAAAGTAACGGTGCCGATCAATATGCCCAAGCCGATGGTAATTAGCACATCCAAACTCGCTGCACCGGCGGTTTCGCCCATGCGTAGATATTCCGCGTATGCAACGAGCGTGGAAGCGCCGCCGCCGAAGCCGTTAAGCACACCGACCATTTGCGGCATGGAAGTCATTTGCACCTTCTTCGCCATCCACAAGCCGAGCGCGGTTCCCACGAGCAGTCCGGCGAGAATATAAGTGAAGTCGATAATTCTTCTATCCAACAAAGTAACTACAATCGCGAGCAACATGCCGAGCGCCGCGAACAAGTTGCCGCGCCGCGCCGTTTTGGGAGAACTCAAAAGCTTGAGTCCGAGGATAAAAAGCACGGACGCAACCAAATAAGAAAGATTCGCCATCACATTCATGCGTTATGTCTCCAACTTCTAATATAGGTCATTCAGTCTTTTGAAATTCCATCTGGCAAGTACTTCCTTATAATCTCGACGATCAAGCTCGGCAACCTTCACGTTTCCGAACTCATCTCCCTGCCCCCTTCTCTTGGAAAGAGAAGGAGGAGAGCCGAAGATGCCAACCTTCTTTTCTTCCCTTCTCTTTTTAAGAGAAGGGGCCGGGGAAAAGTTCAGATTGGCTTATACCAAGCGGAGTCTTCAAATCGCCTTAGCGCACGGCTCTCTTTCAAGAGCGAAGGAAGGTTCTTCCAGAATGACAATTTAAGGTGAGTCGCTGATTAACACACAACGGGCATAGCTTAACTCTTCGCGCCCTTCTTCTTCGAATCGTCCTGCTTGAACATTTCGAGCATGCGGTCCGTGACGAGGAATCCGCCCACGACGTTGATCGTGGCGAAGATCACGGCAGTCATGCCGAGATAAACGCTCACGCTCGCGTGACCTTCGCCTGCGGCGATGAGCGAGCCGACGAGGGTGATGCCGGAAATCGCATTCGAGCCGGACATGAGCGGCGTGTGCAACAACGGCGGCACTTTGCTGATGACTTCCACGCCCACGAACGTAGCGAGCACGAACACATAAATCGAAACCAATAACGTCTCACTCATTTTCTTGCTCCTTCTGCTTGCAATGCGTTGCGCACGGCGGCATTCACAATTTCGCCGTCGCGGGTGATGCAACTGCCTTGCGTAATTTCATCGTCAAAATTCGGAGTGGTGCTGTCCTTCGGAAAGATATTCAAAAAAAGATTGGTGATGTTCTTCGCATACATTTGACTGGCGTGCACCGGCAGAGCGCTGGCAAGATTGACGGCGCCGATAATGCTCACGCCATTGATCTCCGCGGTGAGGCGCGGCACAGTCAACTCGCAATTGCCCCCGCTCTCCGCCGCCAGATCGACGATCACTGAGCCGGGACGCAGCGAATGCACCATTTCTTTCGTGAGCAGCACGGGCGCGCGTTTGCCGAACACCTGCGCGGTGCAAATGACCGCGTCCGCTTTCGGCAGCCGCGCAGCAATCACTTCACGCTCCTTGCGCAAAAACTCCTCGGACTGTTCTTTCGCATAGCCGCCCGCGGTTTCCACTTGCTCAGTCACTTCCATGTCGATAAAATTTGCGCCGAGACTTTTGACTTGTTCTTTCACGGCCGGTCGTGGATCAAAGGCTTCGACTTTGGCGCCGAGGCGTTTGGCGGTGGCGATGGCTTGCAAGCCTGCGACGCCGGCGCCGAGCACGAGCACCGTGGCTGGCGGAATCGTGCCCGCGGCAGTCATCAATAATGGAAAAAATTTGCCCAGATGATGCGCAGCCATGAGCACGGCCTTGTAACCCGCGACGGTCGCCATCGAGCTGAGCGCATCCATGCTTTGCGCGCGGGTGAGGCGCGGCACAAACTCCATTGCGAAGCTGGTAATGCGGCGCTCCGCGAGCTGCCGCAGCGCATCCAAATTCGAGAAGGGCGCGAGAAACCCAATATAAGTCGCGCCTTCGTTCATGAGCAGCACTTCATGCTTGCCGGTTTGTGGGTGCATCTGCGGCGGATTGAGTTTGAAAATGATCTCGCTCGCGCGATAGAGCTCGACCGCATTGCCAACAATCGTTGCGCCGGCACTTTGATACTCACTATCGCTAAACGAGGACGCAACCCCGGCGCCGGCTTCGACGAGCACCGTATGCTTGTTGCGCGTAAGTGCCGTAATCGCACTCGGCACCAGCGCCACCCGCGTTTCACCTGCCGAAATTTCTTTGGGGATACCAATCTTCACGTTCAACCTCCTTGCACATTTTCAATCACATGACACGGCACAACCGAAACCCATAAAGCTGCAAACTGAAAATTGCATTACGCGGTTTTAGAATATGCCTGTTGAATCTTCATGACAACAAACGCTTTGCTAAAAAGCCTCTTTGCGAACACCGGTTTTAGTTTTTTTTTTGGGGGGGGGTAAAATTCGGGCGAGGTGTGATCGGCGAGAGACTTTTAATCTCACTCAAACGCGACAACAAAAGTGACAGCATTTCTTCCTGTGGGAGGGATGGTCATCCTGACCGAGAGTAGATCACAATATCACTGCTTGAGTTTATCGGCAAAAAACTCGAGGGTTTTCTGCCATGCGCTGGCAGCGTCAGCAGCGCTATAGCCTTTGGTATTGTTCTCGTTGCTGAAGGCGTGGCCGGATTTCGAATAGATTTCAATGTGAATTTCCTTGCCCAGCTCTTTCGCCTTCTGCTCGAACGCTTTCACGTCTTTCACCGGAATGCCGCGATCGAGGCCGCCGAAGATGCCGAGTATCGGCGCATTGATTTGTGCAATCAAATTTTCATCAGTGACGAGGCGCCCATAATTAACGACGCAAGCTGCCAAATCCGGAAGCTGCACCGCGGCTTGCAGGGAATAGCCGCCGCCCATGCACCAACCGAGGCTGCCAATGCGATCCTTTTTCACGTCGCTGCGACTGGACAGATACGCGAACGCAGCGCGCAAGTCGCGAATCGCACGGTCTTCCGGCAAGCCGCGCATTAGCTCGTGCGCCGCTTCAGCCTGCAGGGCACGGCCCGCGCCCAGCTCAGCGGACTCGTTCCCGCCGCCAAGGCGCTCTATCTCACGCTGCTGTGGCAGGCGCTCGAACAGCCCGTGCTCTTGGTGACCGGCTCGAATCGCTCGGCCGAATCGCTGTTCGAGTTGATTGCCGCGTTCTTCGACATCCTTGCGCCGGCTCAAGGGGCGCCCCGGCCGCTCCTCGTGCCGGCGTTCGACACCTTGCCCGGGCAGGATCTTTCGCCGCACAACGAGTTGAAGGAGCAGCGCGCCGTGGCCCTGTTCCGCATCGCCTCACGCGAAGCCAGCCTGGTCGTCGCGCCGCTCGCCGGAGCGCTGTTGCGCGCCGAAAGCCCATCGGCCTACCGCTTGCTGGCGCTTCGTCTGAAGCAGGGCGAGGAGATGGCGATGGACGATCTGGCCGCCCACCTCGACAGCATCGGATATGAACGCCGCGAGCCTGTCGAGATGGAGGGCGAGTACTCCATCCGAGGCGGCATCTTCGATGTATTCCCGGCTCAGGCCCATAGACCGGTCAGAATCGAGTTCTTCGGAGACTCCATCGAGAGCATGCGGCGCTTCGATCCCGAGACGCAGCGTTCCGTCCTGCAAGTGGAAGAGGTCGCGGTCCTGCCGCTGGAGGAGACGCCGAGAACGAGCCAGATGCTGCGCGACCTGGCCGAACGGACGCGCAGAGGCGCCTCTCCGGGAGGCGAGCCGTTCCCGGGCTGGGAGTTTGCCGTGCCCCTGGTGAGGCCACGCCAGCACTCGCTCGAGGCCCTCTTCGACCGCCCTGTCGTCGTCTGGGATGAGCCGGAAGAGCTGCGAGCGGAGAACGAGATCCTCTGGAAAAAGCTCGAGCCGCTGCGCGACAGCGCTCCGGCGCCGCCTGAGCAGGTCTACTTCCGCCTCGGCGAGTTGATGGCGTCGGCCACAGGGCGCCGTGAGATCGAACTCCGCGAACTTGGCTTGGAAGGCGGGTCGCGCGTCCCGGAAACGCCGCTGGAGATCTCGTCACGGCCGCCCGTCCCTTTCCGCAACAACATGCGGAAGGCCGTGGAGGACGCCCGGCAACTCTGCGGCCAAGGCTACCGCGTGGCCTTTTTCGCGGCTTCGCAAGGCGAAGTCGAGCGCCTCGCCGACATCTTCTCCGAGCATGGGCTGCCCTACCGGCTCGGCATCGAGCGCCAACATGGCGCTGTCCCGGATTACCTCGTCCAGCGCGCCTACCTGGCGGTGGATCTCGCCAGCGTCTGCCTGGCGCAGGGGCTAGTCCGGCGAGGAACGATTCTGCCGGAGTCGCGCCTGGCCCTGATCGGCTGCGAGGATCTGTTCGAGGCCAGCGATCTTGTCAGCGCCCCCGGCAGACCGCGCTCGCATCTCGCCGTTTTCACGCCCGAGTCGCTCGATCTCAAGCCCGGCGACTACGTTGTCCACGCGCAGCATGGCATCGGCCGGTTCATCGGACTGCGCCAGATGGCGACAGGCGAGACCAGCGAGGACTTCATGCTCGTCGAATACGCGGGCGAGTCCAAGCTTTACGTTCCGCTCACCCGGCTGGATCTGATCCAGAAATATCGCGGCGCGGCGGAGGCTCCGCCGGTGATGGACAAGCTGGGCGGCGTCACCTGGGCGAAGACGAAAT
>JABWAN010000352.1 GCA_013361015.1 Candidatus Zhuqueibacterota bacterium
CTCGACCTTCTACAACGACCTCTATGAGACGATGGCCATAAAGTCCGTCTTCGGCGACCACGCCAGAAAGCTCGCCATAAGCTCGACAAAGGGCATGACCGGCCACCTTCTTGGCGCGGCCGGCGGTGTCGAGGCGGTCTTCACCGTGCTCTCCCTCCATAACGGGGTGCTGCCTCCGACGATAAACTACACCACGCCGGACGCCGACTGTGACCTCGACTACGTGCCGAACACCGCGAGGGACGCTAAGCCCAGGGTGGCGCTCTCGAACTCGTTCGGCTTCGGCGGCACCAACGGCGTGCTGGCCTTCAGGCGTTTCGAGTAGGCTCTTTTTCTTGCCCGTTCCCCGGATAGGCCCATAACCAGCAGACAGGCGGGAGAAGGAAGATGATGGAAAAAATGAAGATCGCCATAGCCAGCGACCACGCAGGCAGGGAGATGAAGGAGGAGCTCAAGGGCTTCCTCCGGTCGATGGGCGTCGAGGTCGTCGACATGGGAGTCGACGACGACAAGTCGGTCGAAATCGCCGTTCATGACAGCGGCCCAGGAATCGCTCCGGAAGTCCGCCAACATCTGTTCGATCCCTACTACTCGGGCCGCCAGGCGGGCCGCGGATTGGGTGTCGGCCTGGCCAAGTGCCGAGCCATCGTCGAGCGCCACGGCGGTGAAATCCGGGTCATGAGCGAGCCGGAGCACGGCTCAACGTTCGTCATCAAGCTACCGCTGCTATCGGCGATGACAGAGAGAGGCAGAGACAGAGAGACTTGATTGAGCGCCATACGGCTGATTCTTTCCCGCTTTCACTCTCGCGCCCCTCTTCTCGACGCTTGCGCACTTCGGGTCATCCATCTATAATGAGACGAACGCCGGTCATCTCGCCGGCATGTCGCATATGAGGAATGTTGATGACAGTGCAGCGCGATTTCTCGTCGGTCGAGCAGGCGATTGAGGCCTTTCGCCGCGGCGAAGTGATCATCGTGATGGACGCGGAAGACCGCGAAAACGAGGGCGATTTCATCTGCGCGGCGGAAAAATGCACGCCCGAAATCGTTAATTTCATGATCACCCACGGCCGCGGGCAGCTTTGCATGCCGGTGTTGCCGGACATTTGCGAGCGGCTCAAGTTGGGGCTAATGGTGGATGCCAACACCACGCCGTTGGGCACCTCGTTCACCGTGCCGGTCGATCACCGGTCAGCTCGCACCGGCATCACGGCCGCCGAGCGCGCTCGTGCGATCGAGGCGATCATCGATCCGGACAGCAAATCGCAACTGACTTTGACGGCCTCCTCGCTGCAAGTGAACGGCGCACACGCTCGGCTTGAAACTCAAACCCTCGAAGATCAAGGCACAGTGGAGGTCGGCGACTCGCTGCACCTCGTTTTCGCGCGCGTCAAATCCGGTGCAATAACCTTGAATCTACAGGGTAATTTCCCGGTACGCACGCGAATCTCGATTGCGCTGCCGGACTTTCGTTCGCCTTGGAACGACACGCTCAAAAGTGCGATCACATTGTCGCCCAATGGCGGCGGTTCGTTGTTGCTTGACCTCGCCGGTTACACTCTGCAGCCGCAACCCGCAGCATTCGGACACCAGAAGATTCGCTTTCTATGGAAAGTGAGCACGCTCAATGCCGCGCATGAATTCGTAGCCCTTACGAGCGCGGCCAATTTGAGCGCGACGTGTGCGAGCACGAAGATCATCTTCTCGGAGGTGCAGGGCGCTTTTGTTGCAAAACAAATTGCGCTCGAGCCGCAGACTTTCAATCTAGATTTGCCCGCGGGTTTGGACAGCTTGCGTTTGCTGGACACGCGTCTGCAAATCATCTTGCGCAACGGCATCAACTTTCCCGTGCAAACCGATTTGCGTTTAGAAGGCTTCCCGGAACGAGGCCCGAAAGTGCAACTCGTCGTTCGCGAACGCATTGCGCCGGCACAGGCGGACGGCATACCCGTAGAAACGCAAATTCTGCTGGCCGGCAATGCCATGCAGAATTTCTTGAATGCACTGCCACGCACGATCAAAGTATCGGGCAAAGTCTGGGTCGGACAGAGAAGCTATTCCGGCAGCGTGCGTGCACGCGATGCGGTTGCCACAACTTTGCGCTTCGATGCACCGCTCGCATTGGTTTTGCCGGCGCAGAAAGTCGAGTCGGAAGTGAGCACAATAACGTTTGATGAATCCACGCGCGAGCGCATCAGTAAAAATCTCGTAAGCGGCGGCGTCAAGCTTCGCCTCGACAATCGCCTGCCTTTCGAAGCCTCGGCGGCCGTGCACATCGCGCGCAATGCCAACGAGGTTTTTCGCAAACCGGATTTAATCGTCGGCCCCGTGCAAATTGCCTTGCCGCAACTTGATCCGATGACCGGACGCGCGCTGCAACCACGCCGCAGCGAGGCAACGCTGGCTTTGAACGAAACCCAGCTCAAACTCTTTCAAACTTCACCCTTGTATGTCGGCGTGTTGCTCACGTTGCCCGGCTCGAACGGCAAAGTCATTCGCCTCGCCGCCGACGATTATGTTGACGTGCAAGGCGGCGTGAATTTGCGTCTGCAGATGAATGAAAACACACTGAAATGAACACGGAGATACAAATCTAATCTCGACTGGCTTCATGAACACCAAGCGCATTCCCATGAGCATGTCTTTAAAGATTCCCCCTTTGCGTGGGGCCGGGAGGTGTCTTCGCTTTTCAAAGCGCCACCACCATGCGACCGTTGCTTCATTACGCTGCCCGAGTTCTCTTCGAATTAAAAATTGTCCCTCTCAAGAGAGCAATAAAAAGATACTTGCATGTTTCGGGCAAACACTGAGTGCTTGTTTAGGTTTGTTTTTCGCAGCACAGGCGAGCTTCGGCCAAACCAATTACAGCAACGCCCGCGCGTTCGGGATGGGCGGCGCATATCTCACGCAAGCTGCGGGCGCCGAGACGGTGCGTTGGAATCCCGCGAATCTCGGCATGCGCGAAACTCCGAATTTCTCGCTCATGTTCGCCTCGTTGGGATTGGGCGTGAGCAACAATGCCTTCAATCAAGCCGATTACAATCTCTATAACGGCGCGAGGCTCTCTGCCTCCGACAAACGCACCATCCTGCAGCGCCTTCCCAACAACGGCTGGAACTTTCGCATGAGCAGTGGAGCCGATCTCCTCGGTTTCTCTGTGCGTAACCTGGCGGCACTGGTAGGCCTCGACGTAATTTCCGACGCCAATCTGCCCCGCGATTTTGTCGATCTGGTTTTGAACGGCAATGCGCTCAATCGCCGCTATGATTTCTCCAGCACGCGCGGCTCGGCTTTGGTAATGGCGACGTTGGGTTGCTCTTACGGCCATCCCATTAAACTGCCGCAAAAGAGCCTCAAGCTCGCGCTCGGCGGAACGATCAAATATCTGCGCGGCCTCAGTTTCTTCGAAATCACGGAGGCGCGTGGGTACGTGCTCACCACGAATGCCGGCATTTTCGGAGAGGCAAAAGCGCAAGCGCGTCTCGCCTCCGGCGGCAACGGCATTGGCATTGATTTCGGGGCAACCATGATCGTAAAACGGCAATGGCAGTTTGGCCTCACCCTTCACAATGTCGTTGGCATGATCCGTTGGAATCAAGGTGTGAAACGCTATGAATACGGCGCGCACGCGGATTCCTTGACACTCGTCACTGTCGAGGAAAATGAAAATGCCGTGTTCAATAATGCATCGCAAAAAAATACCGGCGATGATTTCGTAATCTCTTTGCCGCCGGCGTTGCGCGTGGGCGTGTCGCGAGGTTGGAAGCAAATTCTTCTCAGCGCAGATGTGGTGCAAGGCTTGAAAAACGCCTACGGCGCTTCGCAAACCCCGGAACTGCACGCCGGCGTGGAAATGAACCTCGCGCAGGTAGTCGCTGTGAGCGGCGGATTGAACGTGGGCGGTCTGCACAAAATCGGTTCGGCGGTTGGACTCGGTTTGGGCGATAATCGCTTTGCTTTCGATCTTGCCGTGGGCGCGTTGGGAGGTGTCGTTCCGCTTTATGGCAAAGGCATGGGCGTGGCGATGAGCATGAGAGTAAGACGGTGAGTAGTGTCTTCTCTGAGCAGCGCGCAAAATTTTAAGCCACGGTTCGTCTGCATGAAAATCCTGCTTCGCAGTTGCGCGCCCAGATTTCGTGCACCCGCGGCAAACGTGTATTTGCGCAATATTTCTCCACTAGCTGAGCCTGCAGCATGCGCTTTATGATCCCTCGCTGAACCCGCCTAGCTCGGAGTCCCTCAAATCGGCAATGTCCCAATGCGCGGCGAGCAAGTTGCGCAGGCCCGGGACGCCAGGCTCCTTCCTAATAGCTTGTGTGATCCGAAATGCCTCAGTTCCATGCGGTAGCCGCCCGGCTTCCGAGGCAATACGCGCTGCGTTTCCTTTTTTGGGTTTGTCGCTGCTCGTTCTTGAGTATCTTCTCCGCTTGTTTACCTAGGGGGCTGGTTCACCGAGGTGACATAAGGCGGACGAGCCGCAACCAGAGAGGACACAAAACTGAAAGCACACAAGAATTGTTTTGTGTGCTGTTATTTTTGTGTCGCGAAAACTTTTGCTTTTTTTGCAGTGATTCAACTTTTAGATATTAAAGCGCTGCGCAGACTTCAAAAAGCAAAAGCCTGAGCTTTCATGAGATTGGATGAGTACTAGCGATTATGCAGCAAGCAAAGGGCATGTCACTCAGAAGGGCACATAGTAAATCTTAGGCCTAAGGCACAGTGCGCAATGCTGTTTCCTTTACCGTCATGTTCCAATTGTCTGTATCGCCATTGACGTAGAGACGTTCCGTGGGAGCGTCTCTACGGGGCTCGTTACGAAATTTCATTTGTGGAAACGCGGCACGGGTCGCGTGCTATATTCATCGAGAACGAATTTGTGTTGCGGCTTTCTTGTCGCGCGCATTGTTTCATCGCGACATAAATGTCGAGATACTCAGTGTTGCGCTCATGCTTTCGGCTTTAAGCCACCTCGCGCGCAGCGGCCACCCAGGTAAACAAGCAGAGAAGAACCCTCGGTCGAGCAGCGACAAAACCTAAAAGACCAATCCTAGCATTTTGCGATGAACCTCTGACCATGCAGAAGTGACCGCACTGCGTTCCCCAGCAATGGATGACGCATTACCCTTTCAGAAGGTTTTTACCTTGATTTTACTTCTGCTCGACCTGCCCATGACAACGTGCGGTTAGGAATTTTGTATCTTAGCCTGCCAATACGAAAGGCGAATCCGTCCTATAAATTGTGATGAAGGGAGGTGCAATGAAACGAGACTTGATGCAAATCCGCTGGCCGGTGATTGCCGTTTTGTTCTGGGTTTTCACCACGGCTTCGGCGCAAGAGACTTTCACTGAGGTGTTGAGCCAAGTTTCCTTTCCGAAAAAAATAACGCTGCAATATCAAGACAGCACGCACACGCTCGTCGCAACCGGCGCCTCCGCAAAAAAACGGTTGCGGCGAGATAAACAGCCGAGCGGGAGCGCCGTCAGCGAACAGCGCTCCATCTGCACGGTTGCACATTACATGGAAAACCCTCCCCAAGCCGAAGAACAAAAAATCTACGGTTTAATTTGGGAGAGTAGAGACGCTAAGATTTTTGTCGTCAACTTCAACCTTAGCATCCCCGCGGGCAAGATCAAAGATTGGTTTTTGTTGCAAGCCGAAAAGGCGGAGCCGGTGGGAAGCAAAAGAGTCCAGAAGAGCTTGCAAGAGTTCGCGAATTTATTTGCGGGCTCGTTTCAGGCCGACGAGCGCTGCCAGATACAATGGCGTGCTGATGGCACTACTCTCGTTGTGATGCCCGATGGGACGGAAAAAACTATTGCAGATCCCGGTTTCGCGCCGTTTTGGTGGAAGCTTTGGCTGGGCGAAAAATCCCAGTTTGATCGGGCAGATTTGGTCAATCGTATCATTACGTTCTAAAATTTCCGCACCGCTGGCAATCACCCCATCATATTCTCTGGAGATGACTATGAAAACACGAACTGCGATTTGTGTCCTGTTCGCCGGTGCTTTGCTCGCCGGCTATACTTCTTTAAGTCATGCGCAATCGACGACGCTCTCGAAGGTCGACGTGTTCAAAACGCTGAAGCCGGGGCAATGGGTTCAAATTGAAGGCGTGCCGCAACGCGATATGTCCGTGCTTGCTACGGAGGTCAAGATTCTCACGGGTGACTTTAGAGACGACGATTGGGAGGTTTTCGGCGCGGTGCGCACGCTGAATCGCGGTTTGAAAGAATTCGAAATTTTGTCGCTAAAAATTAAGACCAACGATGAAACCGACTACCAAGTGAAAGACAAGAACCGGCAGTTTACGAAGTTCGAAGATCTGAAGACCGGTATGCTGGTGGAGGTCGAAGGGTCT
>JABWAN010000353.1 GCA_013361015.1 Candidatus Zhuqueibacterota bacterium
GGCGTTTGCGCTCGGGCAAGCGTTGGTTGCGCGCGTAATAATTGAGCACGAACGAAGACTTGCCCATGCCGCTATCCGCGAGCAACAAAAGATGGCGATGCGGATTGTCCTTCGCAAGGTGCTTGTCAACCTTCTCGAAAAGTTTTTCTTCGGTGACTTCGACTCGCCGAATCTCCGCTTCTTGCGCGGGATCGACGCTGGAGCAATTGGGTGGAATGTAAAACCGCGTCGAGCGCTCGATGGTCTCCGGACCATAAAGCTCCGAGCCAAAACTTCTCTCCAACACACGCTGCGTGCGCCGTTGTTGCCAGATCGGCCAAAGCGCTAGCCACGCGAGGATCGCGCTCACAATGCTGGCAATTGCGCCGAGAATGCCGAGGATCGTCCATTGTTGAGGATCGAGAAGGTGGTAAAAAATGTTGGTCGAATCGGGCATACTCAAAGCTCTAATGCTAGCCGGAGGCAGTTCGAGGCTCCAAGCAGATCATTCTTGCTCAGAGTTCCGATCTTATGATTGATGCGAGAAGAAAGGATAGTGAGAAGAGTACACCGCAATACACAAGGGTGGGAAAGCCCGGCGGCGCGCCAGTCTTGTATAAAATAATCAGTGCTCCCGCTATATCTTTGAGTCTGCGTTGAAATCACTGCAACGATAATGTCCTGTGGGCGCTCGGTGTAGTAGATCGAACTGCTCACAACCAACGCCGGACGTAGTTTCGATCCAGTGCGGTCGACAAAGGGAAAATCCACGAGCACAATGTCCCCTCGCTGTAAGGCCATGTCATTACTCCCAATCTTTTTCAGCCGCTTCGGAGGCTAACATCGCCCATCCCAAATTCTCCATGTATTCTTCGAGATAATTGATTTGATCTTCCCGAAGGCGATCCAAAAATCGGAGATAGTTGACGGCCTCCTGCAATTTGATTTCAGGCAAACCGTGGATGATTTGCAAAGCTTCGTTGCGAACCGTATTGGCTTGCATATCGAACTCCTTCATGTTCATAAAGCGACGCGCGAAATTACCAAACCGGCTCTTTGATTCCAACACCTTTTATTTAAACCATGTTCGCAACGATACGTGAAAGCGCACGGCATATGGCCTAGCCATGCGCGTTCATAATTCAATTAACTTTCAAATCCTCCCCTCCCGCACTTCGCGCAGCGTATCTTCCAAGCGATTGAGAATTTCATCAATCAATACGTCCGGAATGTTGAGCGCCGGTTCGAAGCGCACGGTTTCGGAGTTGCTCATCGTGCCCGCCACGAGCACGCCTTTGCGGAACAAGCGTGAAACGATTTGCCAGCCAATCTCCGCACTTTTGAACTGCATCCCAAGCAATAGACCTTTACCGCGCGCCGCGGAAATGAGCTCGCCATATCGTTCTTGCAGATTGCGCATCGCAGCGAGCATGTATGCACCTTTGCGCGCCGCTTGGCCGGGCAAATCTTCTTCGAGCGTGACCATAATCGCTGCAATCCCGGCCGCGCACGCGAGCGGATTGCCGCCCGTGGTCGAAGAATGCACTTGCGGATCTTTTTCAAACACGGACCATATCTTTGCGGTTGAAACGAACGCCGCCAGCGGCATCACACCGCCGCCCAATGCTTTGCCAAGACACATAATGTCCGGCTTTACGTTCCAATGTTCGACGGCAAACATTTTTCCGGTGCGGCCCAAGCCGGTTTGCACTTCATCGGCCACGAGCAGCACGCCGTATTGCGTGCAAATCTCGCGCACCTTCGGCCAATAGTCATTCGGCGGAACAATCGCGCCGGCCTCGCCTTGAATGGGTTCGAGTACGACCGCGGCAATGGGCCAGCCGATCTTGTTCGCTTTCTGCAACTCAAATTCCAATTCCTCCTCATCGCCAAATTCAACAAAGGAAACATCAGGTAGCAGCGGCTCGAAAGCTTTGCGATAACGCAGCTTGCCCATCAAACTCAACGAGCCAAGCGATTTGCCGTGAAACGCGCCGAGCGAGCTGATGAAACCGTGTTTGCCGGTATACGCGCGCGCCAATTTCATCGCGCCTTCCACCGCATCGGTGCCATTGTTGATCAGGAAACTATATTGCAAATCTCCGGGTGTGATGTGCGCGAGAATTTTTGAAAGCGCGCCGCGCAACGGATCGAGCAGTTCCTGGCTCGAAAGCGGATTGCGCTGTAATTGTGCGGCAACGGCTTTCACAATTTTAGGATGGCGAATGCCGGCGTTGTACAAACCATAGCCGCCGAGGCAATCGATATACTCGCGCCCGAGATTGTCGCAAAACTTCGAGGCTTGCCCCATCCATTCCAAACATGCATAATCGCCCGCGGCGGAAACGGATTTGCGCGCCTCGCCCCATTGCCGATTCACAAACTGCACGTGATTCTCCAACGTCTCTTCGATCATTCTGCGATGTTGCCGCTCCTCCAGCATTACCCCGGAAATAATGTCCAACCATTTGCGGCATTCGTGCCGGACTTCTTCATGTTGTGAGCGTTGAGGATCGTTTTCAATAGGTTTCGTTTTTAGCGTAGATATTTTTGCATCAATGACCGGCCTCAAGCCGAGCGGCGAGGTCGCGACGGTTTGCGTTTGACCGTTAAACATAGTAGGCTCCTTTCCAATGATCACGAACCAAAGGTTGCGCGGGGCTTCGTCATTTTTTGAGGCTCATGGAAAAACCATGAATCGCCTCCCGTGACCCGGAGTTGCGTTTCGCAAGCACTTGCGGAGATACCTCTCCCCTGCTGGGCAACATTGAAAAAATAAAATGCCGTGCCGGCAACTCAAGTCACGAGTAGGGAATGAAAGGAAGGAGCGACTTCAACCAAACTTCAAAATGTCGCGATAGAAGAATTTTTCGTCGTAGAAAACGCGGAAGAGAACCGGGGTAATGGATTGGAGCAACCAAGTGCCAATCGGTTGTCCTTCGGAGTTACGCATGCTGAGTACGCTAATGATCGCGTACGGATTTTGGAGTTTGCGCTGCATGATCGCCTTGGGGTTGATCCGTAGTTTACTGCGCAATCTCAATCTAAAAAAATAAAACTAAGGCGCAAGTGACAAGATGGCTTTTTCCATAATCGCCAAGCCTTCGGCGAGTTGTTCGCGTGGGATAGATAACGGCATGAGCGTCCGCAAGATATTGCTGTATGTGCCAGCCGTCAATGAAATCAGGCCAAGTTGGCAAGCGTGCTGTTGTATTCTTTTGGCAGCATCTTGATAGGGGACTTTTGAGCCCTTGTCTTGCACCAATTCCAGGGCGTTCATCGCGCCAATGCCGCGCACTTCACCGATGAACGGACTCTCCACTGCAAGACGATGAAAGTAATCGCGTGTGTATTCGCCAATCTCAAGGGCGAATTGATTGAGATTCAATCTTTCCATTTCAGCAAGCGTCGCGAGCGCGGCCTGGCAGGCAATCGGATTACCACCATACGTGCCGCCCAGTCCACCCTCATGCGGCGCATCCATCAACTCCGCGCGGCCCGTGATCGCGCTCAACGGCAAGCCCGAAGCAATAGATTTCGCCATCACGACAATATCCGGCGCAACGCTCGTCCATGCGATTGCAAAAAATTTTCCCGTGCGACAGAAACCGGTTTGCACTTCATCTGCAATGAACACGATGCCGTGTCGTTTGCAAATCTCGGCCATCTTTTCCAAAGCCGCGGCCGGCGCGGGCACGAACCCGCCTTCGCCCAACACCGGCTCAATGATGAGCGCTGCGATCTTATCGGCTGCGACGTGACTCGCAAAAAACTCCGCGAATAAGCTTTCATATTCAGCGGCCCAATCAATCGGGCGATGATCGTGCCGCCAGCGATATTCGTAAGGATACGGCAAACGATAAATGTCGCTCGCCATCGGGCCGAAGCCGTATTTGTACGGCTTCACTTTGCTGGTGAGACTCATGCCCATGAGCGTGCGACCGTGAAAAGCGTGCTCGAACGCAATCACACCGGAACGTCCAGTGGCGTAGCGCGCAATTTTGATCGCATTCTCCACTGCCTCCACCCCGCTGTTTGCGAGCATGGTCTTCTTCGCAAAATTACCGGGCGTGAGCGCATTGAGCTTTTCCGCGAGTGCGATGTACGGCTCATACGCGGTGACGTGATAACACGTATGCGTGAACTTGTGCGCTTGCTCGGCAATCGCCGCAGCGACTCGCGCGTTGCAATGTCCCAAGTTCATCGTGCCAATCCCGCCGGCGAAGTCAATGAACGTGTTGCCATCGACATCCATGAGCAATGCGCCTTCCGCCTTCTCCACAAAAACCGGAGTGGAGTTATACGGCCCGCGCGGCACCGCGGCTTGGCGGCGTTGCATGAGCGCTTGACTCTGCGGGCCGGGAATTGGAGTTTGGAGTTTGACAAAAGACATTTCTGTTCCTCGGTTGATCACTGCGCGACACTATCCGTCAACGTCGTTACAAAACGGATAACCTGTTCGATCTCTTCTTCGGATAACTGCTGCGCAAACGGCGGCATCTCTTCTTCGCCTTCTTCCACCACGCCGTGAAGAATGGTTTCGCGCACGTGGTCTGCGCCTTTGCGCTGCACAATGCCGCGCAGCTTCGGCCCGAACATGCCGCCGGTTCCTTCTTCGCCATGACAACGGCTGCACTGCACCTCGCGATTGCTGCCAAAGCCGAGGTAAATGAGATGGCCGGGGTCCGTGACATGCTCGGGTGGTTTTGCTTCGCAGCCTAAGAAAGAAACACACGCAAAGACGCAGAGACGCAAAGAACCCGCCAAGCTTTTCTCTGCGAACCTTTGCGCCTTTGCGTCTTTGCGTGAACGCTTTTGATCTTTTTGCACCAATGCCTCAGATGTTTTCAATTGAAAAACTTCCACCAAAAGCCCCAGCGGAAAATGCGTCCGGGGTGCGGCACGCCCGTGCGCAACTCGAATTTCTCATTCAACAAATTTTCCCACGAAAAAAACAACGCGCCGTCGCCGTAGAGCAAGCGCAGTTGGAAATCGAAAGTAGTGGCAGCTTGCAATGTTCGAAATGAAGGCGCGAGCGAAGCGTTTGTAAAGACCGGCGATACTCGTTCGCCGAGATAGTTTGCGGAGAAGCGCGGCAAAACCTCCAACGTTTTCTCGAACAGCAGCACACGCGTTTCCAGGGAAGCGCGCACGTAACTTTCGGGCTGATACCAAAACCAAAACTGTTTCACTGGCTGTCGAAAACCCAAGGCAGCGTGCATGCGCGCGAGTAAGTTTGGCCACGGCCGCCACTTCAAATTCATTTGCGCACCCAAGGCGTTTTTCATTTTTTGTTGATTGAAAAGCTTAGAAGCAATCGCAGCCCGCACGCTGTCTTCAAATTCGGGAATCGTGGTAAAAGTCGTGTCCGTCGTAAACAGAAATCCTCTTTCCCACATGGCGCTGCCCAGCGCGAATTGCACGGCGGCATTTGAAGCGTGCAAGCGCGCTCCGATTTGCGCGTGCTGCAAGCGCACGGCCCGCAGTTTTTCGTTGCGAGAAAGATAGGGCAGCGCGTTGTCGCGTTCCGCCAGTGCAGGTGGAATTTGATAAAGCCCGGCCTTCGCCCACAACAATCTTTCTTTTTGGGGTTGATAAAAACCCGCGAGCGCCAAACTGTAGCCGTCCGGCCAATTCTGTTTATGGCGAAATTGCCCGGCGCCTTGCAGCCAAACTTTTTCATGAAATCGCAGCGCGGTGTGCGCAACGAGCTCTTGATAAAACCGAGAACGTGAATCAATGCTCGTGCTGCGGACTTCTTCACTGCCCAAACGCGCATGCGCAGAGAGCGCAAATCGCTCGCGCTGCCATTGCCAGTTCCCCTCTCCGCCATAATCACGCAGGCGATGGCGCACGGGATGCGCGGCGTCATTTAACTCTTCCTTCACTTGCCATGCGAATGCACGTAGCGTGAACGCGTGCGCTCGCGCCAGCTCCAGCGCATGATATAATCTCTCTTCTTTGTGTTTCGCGTTCGTCAACTGCGGTTGTTCTTCCAAAAAGAACGGCACGGCCATGCCCGCCTCATTGCGCGAGTTGAAGTGGCGATACCGCAATTGCCATTGCGCGTTGAGATGATAATCGAATCGCCCCATGGCCTTATGGCCCTCATAAGAGAAATCTTCAAACTGTCCATCCGCATTGCTAAAGGTCGCGTGCAACACACCGCCAATGCGACGGCTGAACGCGCGACTGAAATTTACGCGCACGGCATCCGCGCCAAACGGGCCTTTGGAGTATTCCGCTTCGGAAAGCGGCTGCGTAAAACTCAGTGTGTCGCTTGAGAGCGCAAACGTGCTCGCTGCCCCATGCGAAGGCAAAAACAAAGGCGGCGTGTCGTGCAATGCCCCAATCGTATTGCTTGGCTCGGGCAAACCGGTC
>JABWAN010000354.1 GCA_013361015.1 Candidatus Zhuqueibacterota bacterium
GCTGCGTTACATGGCAATGCCGCTACTGCTGTGGATGCCCATAACCATAACGCTCAGGCACAGAGGCAACTTCAAACGATGACTCTTTAATTCTACTTGGGCAGATTCCATTCCAGGCCCACGAAACACGCGAAACACACCAAAAGGCTTTTCGCGTTTTTTGTGTGTTTCGTGGGCAGAAATTCTAATGTGCCTAAGCAGAATGAAGGGTGGGTTTGAAACGCCATGCCGCGTCGCAACATTTGTGTTGTGAACAAACTGCGAGCGCAACATAAATATTGCGGCACAACTTCATCTTTAACGTGTATCGCACTTTCTCGTCAAAGTCATTTGACGGGAACTGCTACGGAAACGAGCGCAAGCTGCGCCTCTTACAAATGACGAAAAGCGAGCGCACAATTTTAGATTCCTCTGCAAGACATGCCGGTCTTCTCTACTCGCACATTGCTTTCTTTGCTGCTCGTGCTTGCACGCGCATTTGCCGCTGCGCAATCTTACTCGCCTAATTTCACTAGCGCTTCAACTCAACTCACAACAGTGACACCCCCCTTTATCTCTTTTCAAGGTGGGAATCAAGCCGGTGTCCCCCTTGAGGGCAGTGTCGCCCATATTGAAAACTCACTTCGACAGAACCTGGGCATTTGGATAAGTCCGCAGGAGCTCGCGCAACTTCCGACTTCCGGTCCGGCATGGGAAAATTTGCTGCGCGCTGCGAATCAAGCTGTGCATAAGCCCGACCTTTCCGATCAAAACGATGACACGAACGTCATCATTCTGGCAAAAGCGCTAGTGTATGCTCGCCTTCAGCAAGAGCAGCATCGCCACGAAGTTGTTGCGGCGCTGCGCGCGATCATTTCAGAAAATTCCGAGCAGGGCGGACGCTCGCTCGCGCTCGGCCGCGAGCTGCTCGCTTATGTGATTGCCGCGGATTTGATCGACTTGCGCAAGCACAATGCCGCGCTCGATAACAAATTCCGGAACAGGCTGGCGGAGTTGCGCGCGAAAACTCTGAAGGGCCGCACGCTGATTTCAACACACGAAGAACGCGCGAATAACTGGGGCACACACGCAGGTGCAAGCCGCATCGCGATTGCGGCCTATTTGCAAGACGAGCCCGAGCTGAAGCGTTGCGCGCAAGTGTTTCGCGGTTGGCTGGGAGAGCGCGAAACATATGCAGGCTTCAAATTCGGCGATTTAATTTGGCAGGCAGATTCGACGCAGCCGGTGGGCATCAATCCCAAAGGCGCGCAACGCAACGGTCACGTGATTGACGGCGTGCTGCCGGAAGAGCAACGCCGTGCCGGCGGATTCATGTGGCCACCGCAAAAAGAAAACTACGTCTATGAAGCTTTGCAAGGCGCGCTCGCGCAAGCCGTGCTTCTGCATCGCGCCGGTTATGACGTGTGGCATTGGAGCGACCGCGCTTTGCTGCGCGCATTTCAGTGGTTGTATGAAGAAGCACACTTTCCGGCGCGCGGCGATGATGCTTGGCTGGTTTATCTCATCAATCACTTTTATCACACCGATTTTCAGACTACGCCTACGACAACGCCGGGCAAGAACGCCGGCTGGACGGATTGGACGCACGGGCAAAGCACCTCGCCTTGAGGTATTCATTAAATACTTGTTGACGGCAGCCACCTGGTTTTCTAGGCAATATAGCTCCGCATTTCTTTTTTGCTCTGTCGCTGCTCGTTTTTGAGAGCCATCTCCGCTTGTTTTCCGAAATGACAGGATCAAGCTGAGACGCTCGTACTCTCGGCTGCAAGCCACCTCGCGCGAAGAAGCCACCTAGGTAAACAAGCGAAGAACGCACCTCGGTGCAGCAGCGACAGAGCATAAAAAAAAACACTTAGCATTGTGCGATGCTGCTCGGAACCATGCAGAAGTGTCCGGGCGATATTCTTCACCGACAATTGCGGCGCCACCTCGGCTCTTAAAAACATCTTGCCTTTCATCCTCTTTCAGTGTATAATTTTTTTGTGCAGCACGCACCCAAAAAGCACTCATTGTTTTACAGCGTGAAACTAGCGCAGCACACTTTTGTAGAGAGGGAGGAGTTCATGTGGCGTCGTCGCGTTAACCTTCCAGGCGTCATCCTCTCGTGTTTTTCCACTGATCACTTATTGCAACCCCGCGCACAAGACGCTTTCCTTGGGAACGGCATTCCTTCATTTCCACCCGTAAATTTAATTGTCAAATAGTTGCTCATATTCTTCAGGGAGGTCACAATGCGACCCTTGCGATTAGAAAGCAATGCCATGACCAGAAAGATGCGCTTCGTCTTTCTCGCAGTGCTGTTTGGCTCGTTTGGTCTGTATGGGTTCGCACCAGCGCAAACCTTGAATGCGGATCGCGCCTATGAGCACGTGTCGGTGGCGCCGCTCAATCTCGCAGAGTTCTCGAATGATATTGCCCCGATTGCGCAACTGCACCTGTTTGCCTATCGCGCCGGCGCATGGCAGGAAATTCCTTTTCAAGTCGACGAACGCGGCATGGAGATAACGGTGGATGGCGCTACGGTTGGGAACAGTTATTTCCCCAATGCCAAAGACGGCTTGCTGGATGACAGCGATGATTTCCTATTCATGGCGCAAGACGCGGGCGAGCGCGCTCCCGTGAACGACTGGGTGGCAGAGGCTTCGGCGCGCAGCTTCCCGCGTTATGAACTCAAAGTCACGGACCCGCGCACCCAGCAAGAAGGCTATGTGTATTTGTATCGTTCCGCCACCATGCCGATCGATCCACAAGTGCCGACTTATGTGCGCTATGCTGCGGGGCCGGCAGCAAATCCTGCGGCGGATACGGTCAAAGGCGTCAGCTATGTGCAAGGCCACACGGCGAACGGTATTCCGGATTATCTCGCCGTGCCGGCTGCCTTCGGCGGCACCGGCGCGGATTTTCTCGATCGGCTCAAACTCCGCATTCGCGCCGTACCTCCGATTTTCGGCGAGCAAATCGTAAACGAACGCGACAATCTTGTGGCCGTGGCGAATGGAGTGCGCACGGTGCAAGGTCGTATTCGCGTGATCCGTGAAGTGCGTGAGCGCCTGCAGATCTTCCTTTTCGGCACACCGATTCCAATCGATACCCTTGGCATCTCGCTATTCTTTTATCCTTACTCCGCGCAGCTCTCCGGCGAGATCAATCTTTCCTCGACGCTTAATGCGCGCTTGTTGCGCGCTTCGTTTGATTTCGATCCGAACGTTGCCAATCAAGGCTGGTCGAATCAAAATGCCGATCGCATCATCACGGGCGCTTCGGGCGCGCTCACGCCCGCGGAGGCGCAAGTCGTGTTGCTGCCGCAACGCAATTGGTTCAGCATGAGCAGCATTCACGGCAGCCTGGTGGGTATCTTCGGCATGGATCCCATCGCCAACACCACGCAGCAGTTTTATTTTCACGATGCGCAAAGCGGCACGGGTGACGGCACGCCCGACACCGGCGACAATCATTCTTACGGCGACACAGGTTTCAGAATTGAGAGCGCCTCCGCGATTGTCGCTCAGTTTCAATTGGGCATGAGCGCGTTTTATTTGAAACCCGGCCTCACGCGCGCGGAGGCTGCCGCCTTGAGCACGAACGCCGAAACGCCCGTGCAGACCGCGGCGAACGCGCAAACTTTTGACGGCGTTCCGCCCACCCGCGTGAATGATTTGCGCGTGTGCATGACCACCGACACTTCTGCGGTTTTGTTTTTGACCGCGCCCTCGGACGCCGGCTCGTTTGTGAAATCCTACGAAGTGGGTTATTCGACCACGCCGGTCGGCAATGATACCGCAGCGTGGTTCGATACGATCGCGCAAAAGACCACGAATCTCGCCGCGCCCGCGCAGCCGGGAACCTATCAATTGGTTACGGTCTATGGCGTAACTTTGGGCGAAAGCTATTGCTTCATTCTGCGCTCGTTTGACGATTACGGCAATGCCTCGGCGCTTTCCAACGTTGCGTGCGGAACCATCGTAGCCGTGGCCGAGCCGGAAGTTGCGGATCGCACGCCCGCACGTTTCATGCTTGCGCAAAGTTACCCCAATCCTTTGCATGCGGCGCAGAGCAACACATTAATCCGCTATGAATTGCAGCAAACGCAGCCCGTGCCGGTCACACTGCGTGTGTACGATTTGCTCGGCCATGAAGTACGGCATTTGGTGAAAGCCAAACAAGGCCGCGGCGCATATGCCGTAAGCTGGGACGGCCGCGATGAAAGCGGTGCGCTTGTGACCGCTGGTGTCTATTTCTATGAACTGCGCGCCGGCGATTTGAGGCAAGTAAAGAAACTGGTTGTCGTGCGATAACATAATTTTTTTCATTTGAGCGAACCGCACCTCATCCCTGTCATTCTGGAAGAACCTTCCCTAGCACTCGGCATTCCTCTCAAGCACGAGGGAAGGTTCTTACAGAATGACAATAAAGAGGGGCGTTCATAAAAAATGGAGCCGAGTTTGTCCCCCACATTGCAATCTCTCCTGCAAAAGATCGACGGCTATCATGATGAAGCGATCGAACTGCAAAAACAGATGACTGCCATTCCCGCGCTGTCGCCTGAAAACGGTGGCGACGGCGAGAAGATCAAATCCGATTTCTTGCGCGAGTGGGTCGAGCGCGAGCTGCGGCCCGATGATTTGCAGGAGTTTCATGCGCCGGACAGCCGCGTCTCGTGCGGCTATCGTCCCAATCTTGTTGCAACCTTCAACGGCCGTTCGAGTGCAAAGACCATTTGGATTATGTCGCACATGGACGTGGTGCCGCCCGGCGATCTCTCCAAGTGGACCGGCGATCCGTGGGTGGTGCGTGTGGAGAAAACCAAAGACGGCCGCACGAAGCTCATCGGCCGCGGCGTGGAAGACAATCAGCAAGGCCTCGCCTCTTCCGTGTTCGCGGTGAAGGCGCTGCGCGATTTGAATATCACGCCGGAGCACAACGTCGGCATTGTGTTGGTAGCAGATGAAGAGACCGGCAGCCATTACGGTATCGACTATTTGCTGAAACAGCACAAAGATTTGTTCGCACCGCACGATCTCATCATTATTCCCGATGCTGGGGATAGCAAAGGCAAGATGATTGAAGTCGCGGAGAAGAGTATTGTGTGGTTGAAGTTTCACACGCGCGGCGTGCAAACGCATGGCTCCGTGCCGGAGAAAGGCCGCAATGCGCACAAAGCCGCGAGTTTTATGGTGACGCGCATGGAAACGCTCTACAAAAAATTTCCTCGCCGCAATGCGCTGTTTCATCCGCCGATTTCCACCTTCGAGCCCACGAAGCGCGAGGCGAATGTGCCGAACGTCAACACCATTCCGGGTGAAGATGTTTTATATTTCGATTGCCGCGTGCTGCCCGATTACAAAGTTTCGGAGGTAATGAAAGCCATCCGCGCGATCACGCGGGAGATTGAAAAGCAATTCAAAGTGAAGATCACCGTCTCGCCGCAACAAGTGAATGAGCAAGCCGCGCCGCCCACTGCGCCCGATGCGCCCGTGGTGCTCGCCATTGCGAAAGCCATGCGCGAGTTGCGCCGCGTGCGCACACAAGCCGTGGGCATCGGCGGCGGCACCGTAGCTGCGTTCTTCCGCCGCGCCGGCATCCCCGCGGCGGTGTGGTCAACGATGGAAGACACCGCCCACTCCCCCGACGAGTTCGCGCTCGTGGAGCATTTGCTGAATGATGCGAAGGTTTTTGGGCATGTGGTTATGCAGGAAGGGTAAATGTAGATGCGCATCTCGTTTCTTGGCTGTCAATTTTCGTAGTTCTGCGGGCGCCCCAATTACTGTTCTATTGCCAAAGGATTTTTCTCTGTTGTTCAACCCAAAGGCTGGTGGGAGAATAGGAATGATAATTCAAACTCTGACTGTGAAAAACTTTCGTTGCATTCGTGATGCTACATTGGAATGTTCAAACCTTACGGCAATTCTAGGAAGAAATGGTGCAGGAAAGTCGGCTTTTTTGTACGCAATAGAATACTTTTATGATATCGCAGCGCCATTTACAGAAGAAGACTTTTTCGGGCGTGACATAAGCAAACCGGTTGAATTCTGTATTACCTATACTGCGCTTCGCGAGGAGGAGTTTGAGGAGTTTAGGTCATTCATCCAAGATGGACAGCTGATTGTTACTAAACGTGCGGTTTACGAGGATGGCAAGTTCGTTCAAAAGTATTTTGGAAATGCAATGCAAATACCTCAATTCGCAGAAATTAGAAAACACTCAAAAAAAAGCGACAAAGTCAGTGCTTGGAATGAATTAGTCACTAAGGCAGACTTTCCTGATATTACGCACCGAGCAAAAAGTGCAGATCAGGTTGATTCATTCATGAGTGAATACGAAAATGCGCATCCGGAGTTGAGACGCCC
>JABWAN010000355.1 GCA_013361015.1 Candidatus Zhuqueibacterota bacterium
TCGATATCCGAATAATCGCGCGTTCGGCCGGTGGCGTGCGAGCCAAACAGATACGCTCTCTCGATGGGAAGCTCCGGTCGAATCTTCTCCAAAAAAGTTTGGATTACGGCAATGGCTTCAGTTTTTGTATAAGCCATGTGATCAAACTCTCGGTTTTGGTCAAATACTCTTTCGCTTCTTTTTTGCCGATTGCTTTCGAAAGAGCCTCGATGGTTTCTTTATAACGCGCATTCAAGTAGTACCCGCTGAGGTTTCCAATCAACGAGAGTGTTTCCTCGGAAAACTCCGGCAAAATGCCCGCGAGTTCTGCTAACTTCGGGAGGTAATGAATCGGCTTAATCTCTTTGCCTTGAAACGCCAAGATCGCTTTGATCGTTTTCTCAACGGCTTGCTGGCACATGAAGACCACATAGAGATAGCGACCGGCTTTGTACATCGCTTGCGCCGTTTCGAAATCATACTCGACCCGATCCATCCAAATTTTTACGGTGGAGGGCCAGTTTGCTTTGCTCGCTTTGCGCATGCGCTCTTTCAAAACTTACTCGGGCGATCAAGCTACCAAATGTTCTTTAACGGGGGTTTTTCGTGAAGCTAGTCGTCTCTCATAGAGACAGATACTGAAACAATGTCTTCCCACAGTAGATAAACAACCGTCGCTTCAAGATCGTCTGGATCTTGGTAAACTAAGAAGTCATCGGTTACCTCGATAATTGAGTTCAATTCGAAAGAATAATGATTCTCTGAGAATAGAAGATAAACGCAAATATCCTTTTGTGGAAGGATACATTTTCCATCCCACCAGCCTTTTTGCTTAAAGAGGTTTTTCCAAGAAGTTGCTCGCATGCCTTACACTACCTTTAGGGTACGTTGTTTTTTGCTTGCCGTATTTTATGATCGCCACCTCATCGCGATCTTGCGAAGCTAAACCTTGCTCTATTTACCTGGTTCAGCTTAGAATGCCAACAAACCGTGAAAATAAGCAGATGATAAGATTTTCAATTGAGCCACGACAGCATTTTGATCTTCTCTTTCAATTCCTCCCAAGTAAGACCCGCTTCAGGGTCTTGCTGGTAAGCTTCAAGCCGTCGATCAAGTTCTCGTTGCTGCGCTTCGGTTAAATCTTCTTCGTCTTCCATCCACGCGGGAACGTGCGAGCCGTAGAGCACATTGGGGTCAATATCCGCGCCGTTGCTCCACACAATCGTTCCAAGCTCTTCATCAACCCGAACCGTGCGAAAGTATTCAAGATCGTTGCGTATCGGCTCGAAGATCGGGCCGCGCAGAAGCGGCTCAAGATCAACAACTTTCTGTTCGCCATTTGAAAATTCCAAGAGCGCTTCGAAATTTCCCAATGGCTCGACGGAGCGAACGCGAATCATTGGCTTGCCTCATTTGGCACAGCCGATAAATGCTTTGGCTCTTCGTGCTTAAATTTGAGCGCTTGCGCAATCTCCTGCGCCGTCGTCGATGGGTCTTGCCGAACAACGTACTTTCGCGAGCGAATCAGCACGGGAAGCTCGCCGGGACGCAACCCTTGCTGCACGATTGGAATGATGGGCTTTCGTGTTCCTAACGCAGCGCCCAATTCAAACGCGACCCAATTCGATTTGGCGGCGTCCTTGTTCAGCACGAAAATAATGTTCCGGCTCTCATCTAGCCCCTCGCGCAGACGTTCAAGTAACAACTCGCCGGGTTTGATCTGAGTTTCATCATACCAAACCGTGACGCCTTGCGCTTTCAAGGCGTTTGCCAAATCGCGCACCCAGACGCGATCTTGAGATGATGATGAGATAAAAGCGTCGTATTTCATGGCTGTGCATCACCATTTTAAAGGTTCGTTTGCAGTGATCCGATTTTTCAGTTGTTCGAAATATTCATCCAGTTGATTGAGATCAACAAAGTCACGGCGCTTCATGAAGACCGGAACTTTGGCCTGCATCAGAAAACTTTCCGAGCCTACGCCATACAACACTGTAATGATCGGTATTTTCCTCAACCACGCTGCGCCAATTTCAACCCAAATATAAGGCCGATCAAGCGACCAGGGTGTAATCAACACCAACAACTCATCGGCCTGCTCCAGAGCTTCATGGAGTCGTTCTTCAAAGTCTTCGCCGTGATCAATGTGAAGCTGATCGAGAAAAGTGTTTGCGCCACAGCTTGCGATTTTCTCGGCGATGCGCTGCGCAACCCAAGTGTCGGTTCCAGCGTGGCTAATAAAAATCAGCCAATTTTTCTCGGTGGCCATCAACTCTCCAAGCTATTTCATCTCCGCCAAAACTTGATCGATCTTCTCCATCGAGAGATGATCGACGTACTTCTCGTTGCACTGCATCATGGGCGCGGTTTCGCACGAAGCGAGGCATTCGACCGTGCTGATCGTGTATTTGCCGTCGGCTGTGGTTTGGCCGTCTTTGATGCCAAGCTTCTTTTCCAAATAAGCCAGCATCTCGCGGTGGCCGCGCAGCGTGCAGGAAATCGTGCGGCAGAGTTGGAAATGATACGTGCCCACCGGCTTTTGGCGGAACCACGTGTAAAACGAGAGCACTTCCTTCACTTTCACCACCGGCACTTCCACAATCGCGGCGATCTCGGCTTCTAATGTTTCGGGCACATAGCCTAGCTCTTCTTGCACGATGTGCAAAATCGGCAATAACGCCGCGCGCTTAACAGGATAATGCGTGAGCACCTCGCGGATGCGCGCCATCGACTGATCTGAAATCTTCATACTCATGAACGGTTATCTCGTTTGTGAATCAAATTCAAAGCAGAAATGCAAGACGATTGCTGGCAAAACGATTTAAAAGCGAAGACAGATCAAAAGCGATGACAGAAAAATGAAGGACAGAAACATAGAACTTGGGCATCACCAAAAAGAAATTACTTGCGGCTTTATTTTTCTGTCCCACATTTTTCTGTCATAAGCTTTGTTTGAAATTATCTATCTAGTTCGCCCGCGATCATGTTCACGGTGCCGAACGTCGCGATAATATCCGCCACGGGAATGCCTTCAATCATTTTATGAAAGCCCGACATCAACGCGAAGCACGGCGGCCGCACGCGCACGCGGAAGGGTTTGTCGCCGCCGCTGCTGATGACGTAAAATCCCAACTCTCCGTTCGCGCCTTCGACGGCTTGATACGCTTCGCCCAGCGGCGGTTGAATACCGTAGCCTTCCATCACGAGCATGAAGTGATTCATCAAGCCTTCGATGCTGCCATAGGTTTTCTCTTTCGCGGGCAGCACGACTTTTTTGTCGTCCGGAAAAATATTGCGACGAAACTCCGCGTTGCCGCCGGAGAGCGTGGGGTCGGTATAGGCTTGAATCTGCAAGAGGCCTTGCGTCTTGCCGAACTTGCCGAGGTCCGCCATTTGGCTGCCTTGCATCAATTTGCCTTCGTAATCGACATTGATCTCGCCGCCGGGAATTTTTTCCAAACATTGTTCAAGAATGTAGGCGCTTTGCTCGATCTCTTCCATGCGCACGAGATAGCGATCATAGTTGTCGCCGTATTGGCCGTAAGGAATATCGAAATTCAAACGATCATACACAAGATACGGCTCGGCTTTGCGCACGTCGTAATCCACGCCGCAACTGCGCAGCATCGGGCCGGTGAAGCCATAGCCAATCGCGGTCTCTTTCGCAATCACGCCCGTGCCCTTCATGCGATCCACAAAAATGCGATTGCGCGTGACGAGCGTGTGCATCTCTTTCATGGCCTTGCGCAGCTCGCCGAGAATCTTGCGCAGGTTGTCGCCGAACGTGGGCGTGAGATCGGCCTTCACGCCGCCGATGCGCAGGTATGAAACCGTGAGGCGCGCGCCCGTGATTTCTTCCACCAACTCATACAGCATGTCGCGCACTTTGACGAAGTACAAAAACGCCGTCATCGCGCCCAGCTCCATCGTGCTCGCGGCGATGCACGTGAGATGATCCGTGATGCGCGAGATTTCGGACATGAGCACGCGAATGAATTGGCAACGCTCCGTGGTTTGCAAGCCCATCAACTTCTCGACCGCCATCGCGTAGCCGACGTTGTTGATGAGCGGCGAAACGTAATTCAAACGGTCGGTGTAAGGGAAGACTTGATTCCACGTGACGGATTCCGCGTCTTTTTCAAACGCGCGATGCAAATAGCCGATGGCGACATCGGTGCTCTGCACGTTTTCGCCGTCGAGCTCGAGCAGCAAGTGAATGACGCCGTGCATGGCCGGATGCGTGGGGCCCATGTTGAGCATCATGTTTTGCGTGTTCGCGCCAGGCTGGGGCGTTTTGATGCGAAACGTGTGGCCGTGGCCGTTGCTGCTCGGTGCGCCCATCTTCTCGTTGGTGATGAGCGGATGGCGGCGCGTGATGGGATAATCTTTCCGCAGGGGATGGCCTTTGAATTCTTCATACATCAAAATGCGGCGATGATCCGCGAGGCCTTTGAAGCGAATGCCGAACATGTCCCACACTTCGCGTTCATACCAACCCGCGCCGGGCCAGAGATGCGACACCGAGTCAATGACCGGATCGATTTCCGAAACGGGCACGCGCAAACGCACACGCAGTTTGGCGGGATAGGCAAAGAGATTGTACACGACTTCGAAGCGTTCGCGCTGCGCTTCGGGATAGTCGAGATAATCCACGCCGCCGAGGTCCATCAAAAAATTAAAGGAGGGATTGTGCTCGTCGCGCAAATAGCGGCAGACTGCGAGCAAAGCCTCGCGCTTGACGAGGAGCACGTGCTCATCAGCCTTCGAAGGCGCGATTTGCACGGACTCGGAAAATTTTTCAATGATTGCTGCTAGCCAGGACATAAATTTTTATCCATGAATAAGATCGACTCTTGCAGTTTTGTGTGTGGCTCTGAGACTTTGATTCTTCTGCGCATTGACGATTTTTATGAAAATCACTGCGTCATGTTTAAAGGATCATTTCATTACTTTAGGCGGACATACTCACAGTCGGGCTAATCGGGGTTCCAGATTCCACCTTGCCATACCGCACGTTTTGATCGCTGCCCTGATTACCCTACCCGATACACCGCGATAGAGGAATCTGGGCGCGATGGAAAGTATCGGGTCCGACTAGGCGTAAGAAGCCAAGAAATCAGCTTCATGCAAACCACCTCCTTTCTGCAAGGTGAGTGAGAATGTGCCTGACAGCCTAACGCCAAAATTATTGATTGATCATTTCTATAGCTCTTCAATGGGCCAACCAGAAACAGAATAGGCAGTGTATTTACCTTGGTAGCCAATCTTAAAAAAAATCAGCTTATACAACAATTCAAGAACAACATTTGAAAGATTTATCAACTGCTGAGTAGGAACATCGTTAAGTCCGCTACCATGAGCTGCTTTGTTTCTAAGATCATTCCACGCGTCTTTATGCGACTTCACGATTACACCAATATCAATGAGTTCACTTAAACGATTGGATGCATTCGGCTTGATGATTGTATGCAAACTTCCAAAGATCCTTCCTTTGATCTGGCCTTCTGGATCATTATTCCAACTCCACTTCTTTAAAAAATCTAGAGCATTTTCAACAGCCTTCAAGATATTTTCTTCGGCTTTTCCATATTGAGGAAATTCACTTGCAAGTATGCTCTCAATGGCAACACAAAGAACAAGAACTTCAGTTTGGATTGAACCAGTACTAGCGCGAAATAACGCCTGTAGTTGAATGGAAATTGGATGAAGAACAAATTCAGTATTGCTTGAGATATAGTTCAGATATTTTTCGAATAACTGACAAAACCAATCAACCGTGTCTCTGCTAAAAGTTTTGATCGGTGGCTGCACGCGCGGCTCGAATTGATTGCCTTTACTAGGCCTGATTATTGTTGATTGTGTTCCAGCTACATTTTTATACAAGACTGTCCACAATAGAGGCCTCGCAAGTAAGAATCGTAAAGTCTCAAGTATGCGCAACTCAAAATGTTTTGGGATAGGTTTAGCGTTGGACTCTACTTCTACAACAAGCGATTTTCTATCTTTCCTTATTTGAAATTTGTATTCGTTAGAAGCAAAGGATAAAGTATCTTGGTAAATTGACTCCGACCTTTTACCTGCCCTTGTTGTAGCAACTGAGGTTGTAGCATTTACCGGAATTCTGATATCATCAAAAATCTCCATATATAAATAATCACCCTTGTTCGCGCCGGCGATCTCATTTTCAATTTCGTCAGCAATGCCCTCACAAATAGTGCCTCTTTGAGAGGTATTTTGACTGAAAGATGGCAGTATCCTTCGACTTACCCATTTTTTCCCAAGTTTATCATTTGCTTTCAATGAATAGAATTCGTCATCAGGTATGAGTTCGCCAATTCTACCGCGAGG
>JABWAN010000356.1 GCA_013361015.1 Candidatus Zhuqueibacterota bacterium
TTGTGCACCGGGAAGTTGAAGGGCGTGGCAATTAAATTCCAGCCTTCGTAAACCGTCAACGTATCCGGGCAAACGGTGCGACGTGTGACGCCGGGGCCGCTGTCCAAAACAATGTTCGGCTTGCGCGTGATAATGAAGAACGAGCGGCCGGGCGCAAAGGGCCGAACGCTTGTGCCCTCAGCCCAACGCGTTGTCACCGGGTTTTGCGGCAAGTAATCGAATAAGCGCCACTGCGTTGCATCATACGCACCGAGATCATCGCGCAGCGTGTTGACCGCATTGCCGTTATCAAGAACATACGGAATGGAGAACAATTGATAACTCGTCGTAGTATCGCCGGCAACGAGCGGTACGGGATTGCCGTTCGCATCGACGCGATAATCGCCGTCACCCAGCGTGCGCGTGCGAATGGGATACCAATACGTGTCATCTGCCGAGTCGCTAGTCAATCCACCGCCGCCGTAGCAAGACGGGCCATTCGTCGGGCCATTGCTGACATTGGGGCCATTGTACGCCGGCAACACACGGTCGCGCGCAGTGGCGCGAAACTCGAGGCCGCGACGGGTGACGCCCGCAATGGGAATGGTGAATTGAAAAGTATCCGTGTTGCCCACGCGGAACGCCGGCAGCGGAGGTGCTTCCGTGCTCGCGCCGCCGAGACGATAATTCACCCAAACCGTATCGACGCCGGAATGCGCATCTTGCACCAACAAGCGATCGGTGAAAGCTTGGCCGATCGGCGCAACGTTGTTGCTCAAGCTTTTTACACGTGTGAGCGTCGGCGGGCACATGTCAAAGCGATAACGGGTTTGCGAATAGTTCGTCGGGTCCGCGTTACCTGCGGAATCTGCGACCCAATAGTACAGAGTGTCGTCGCCGCACGGCACCGAGGAATTGAAGAAGACGTTGAAACTCGCGTTACTGCCCGAGCGCGTTAACAGTGCTTCACCGTCGGGTGTGCTGGTGCTCGTGGGCGCGGTATTGAACTTCCAGCGTACGCGCGCGGCATCTCTTGCGTTGAGGGGAAGCGCAAGCGTCAATCCCCACTTTTGATTTGCGCCGAACCACGTCAAAACCGGGATCGTGCGCGAACTTGGAGCGCCGGGTGCAACGGCCGCGGTGGTATCCAACTTGAAGCGGAAGGGGACGGCATTGGCATGTCCCGAAATTCCCGCTTTATCAACCACCCAAAAATAGGCATACCAGTTACCTTGAAAACCCGAAAGCTGGAAGAGCTTATTCAACCGCAAATTCGCGCACGCTAGCGTTTGCGTGGTGTCGTTGGGCGCCAGCCGAAAGCGGCCGCCGTTCGTGGTATCCGCCGCAATGGCCGGCGGATTGAGACCGCGCACCAGCTTCCAACGCACTTCGGCTACGTTGCGGCCGTCTTGCACGGTCCAGCAAATGGGAATGTAGTTGGCGTTCGTGTAATAGGGAAAGCCGCCCGGCCAGTAGCCGCCGCTGACATTCCAATTCACCAAAGCCGGCGCGCCGCTGTAATAATATAACGGCATGTAATACGCAGAACTGAAACCGGAAATGCCGTTCGTGCCTTCCAACCAAATCCAGAAATAATTCCGGCCGGTTGCGACAAAATTCCGCAAAGGAATTCTGAAGCAGAGCTGGCCGCCAACAGTATCTGGAATTGCGGAGCCGGTGGTGTCCGTGGCGCTTTGCGGCGCAACGAAGGAGTTGAAGATTTTCCAGCGGACAGAGGCAACGCTGCCTATGTTAATCGGTAAGCAAATCTCCAGAAAGTCATTGCTGACGTAACCGGTGTAACCGCCGTAGCGCGTCCAATCAACGTTCAACGTGGTAATCGGCGGTGGCGGGCACATATCGAAACGATAGCGCGCGCGCGAATAGTTCAGTGGATTGGCATTGCCCGCGGAATCGGCGACCCAATAATACAAAGTGTCGTCGCCGCACAAAGTCGGATCATTGAACAACACACTGAAGCTGGCCATGTCGCCGGAACGCGCCAACAGCGCTTCACCGTCGGGCGCGCTGTTTCTCGTGGGCGGCGTTTTGAATTTCCAGCGCACGCGCGCAGCGTCTTTTGCGCCATTCGGCAATGTCAGCGTCAAACCCAGGGTTTGGTTTGGTTGGATCCACGTCAACACCGGAATCGTGCGCGCGGTCGGGTCGCCGGGCGCAACGGGCGCAGTGGTATCCAACTTGAAGCGGAAGGTAACCGCATTGGCATGTCCCGAATTTCCCGCCTTGTCAATCACCCAAAAATAAGCATACCAGTTACCTTGATAACCCTGAGTCTGATAGAGTTTGTTCAGCAGCAAATTCGCGCACGCTAGCGATTGCAAAGTATCATTGAGCGCAAGCGTGAAGCTGCCGCCGTTCGTGGTATCAGCCGCACTGGTCGGCGCAATCGGATTGCGCACGAGCTTCCAACGTACTTCTGCAACGTTGCGGCCGTCTTGCACGGTCCAACAAATCGGAATGAGATTGGCGTTCGTGAAATTGGCAAAACCGCCCGGCCAGTAGCTGTTGCTGACATTCCAATTGCCAAAAGCCGGCGCGCCGCTATAATAATATAGCGGGCTATAATAAGCCGAGCCGAAGCCGGAGGCGCCGTTAGCGCGCTCCAGCCAAATCCAAAAATAATTCCGACCCGCGGCGACAATCTTCGCCAAAGGAATCTTGAAGCAAAACTTGCCGCCCACAGTATCTGGAATTGCGAAGCCGGTGTAGTCCGTGGCATTTTGCGGTGCAATGTTCGAGGTGACAATCTTCCAGCGGACGAACGCGATATTGGCGATCTGGCTAGGTATACAAACATAGAGAGTGTCGCCCGAAGCGTAGCCGGGATACCCACCGAATCGCGTCCAGTCGATGTTCAATGTGTCAATCGGTGGCGGCGGTTGATAGACGGTGCCGCTTCCGCTCAAAGGAACGCTGTTTACAACTTGTGGTCCGGAATCGTTCGAAGTGAAAAGAAGATTGGCGTTGTAGGCAATCGCTTCGATCGGTTTGAAAGTCACGCGCACCGTATCGGTGTCCGCCGGTGCGATGACACGCGGCAAATCTAAGGGATTGACCTGAAAAATATTGTTCCACGTCGTCGCAATCTTGTCAATTCGCAAAGTATCGCTCGAAGCCGTCTCCGCAGCGGGAGAATTTATCACCAACACTTGCCGCGTCAACGAATTGTTCACGCCGACCGGCCCAAAGTTGAGAGCCGTGGGCGCAAATACGATGCGCGGGCCTTTCGCGCGACCGCGCAACACGACTTCAACCGTGTCTTGTTGATCGCCCAGAGCATTCACGGTGTAAATCACGCGCAGGCGCGTTTGATGTGCTTGCCGGCTTGCCGGCTGATAGCGCAGATACGCCACCACGCTGCCGTCTTTCTTCAATGCGCCGGTGATATTGTTGAGCAGCGCAAAGTGCGTAGCATTGGTCAGCGTTGCGGAAGTGATGGTGATGTTGCCGCAACCGAGGTTGGTCAGGCGCACGCTATCGAGTTTGCTTTTGCCAAATGTCACCACGCCGAAATCGATACTGTCTTTTTCTGAAACGATGTTACTCGTGCGATAAATCGCCAAAGACGCGTTCAAGCTATCGCTATAAGTGGAATCCATCGCAACTTTGAACGTATCTTGCGCGCCGAACACAAGAAAGAAGTATTCGCCGTCCGGTTCCGAAGGCACGTTTGGAGAAACCGTGAACGCGCCTTGATACAGCGTATTGTTTTCCCAATCGCCGTCCAACGGCAGCGTGAGATTGTAATTGCCATTGCGGCCATATTTAATCGTCGGCTTGAGGTTACCGGTCATGGCTTTGTCGAACAACAATTCCACGGACACGTAGCCGCCGCTGGAACACAAAATTTTTTGCCCACTGACATTATAAAATGTCATCTGGGTCAGAACGGGTTTGTCCCCCTCTTGCGCCCAAACACCCGTGCTCCCGTACATCAGCACCGCCAATGTGAAAAGTGAAACAAGTCGCTTCATCGAGCAAACCTCTTTTGAAAGTTCAATCCTTGCGAAGATTCCTTATGAAAATTCTGAGTGCAAATTTTCGTTGTCACGTTTGCGCTACATTCCAACTAGGGCACGTCACGGAAACGTCGGCGGATTCGGCAGATTGCCGCCCGCGGGTGGCGGGTTGGTGCCGTTGTTATTGTTGTCATCATTCTTCAAGGCCTGGCTGATGAGAAAACCGCCGCCGATCGCGCCGACCGCAACCAAGCCAATCACCAACGCCTTGTTGCCGCCGCCTTTTGAAGATTTGCCGAGCTCTGCGGACTCTTTATAATCGAAAGTGTCGCCGGTCGTGTTCTCCGATACCGATTGTTCCGCCGGCGCTGTCTGACTCATGGTTTCTTCGCCGCCGGAATTTGCCGCGGGCGCTGCAGCGCCGGTCGTGCTGCCTTGCCCTTGCCCGGAAAGCTTGCGCGCGACTGCCGCCATGTGCGCTTGTAGCGCCGGATATTCGCCGTCAAAATCCTCATTTACGCTCTCCACCACCTCGCCACTTTTAACGTGAACCAGTTGCACTTGAATGAAATACATCGGGCCGACTTTGCTGATGCTGCCGAACGCAACCAATTTCGTTCCGGCAGCGCGACCGATTGGCACCGCGCATTCTTTCGTTCCGCAACCGGCCAAACTCAAGCTGCGACCGGCAAGTGCGCTCTTCAGCGCGGTTTTGTCCATCACTTGAAAAATGCCGACGCGACGTAGTTCCTCGCGCAAACGCTCGGACAAATCGCTGGCATCCGAAGAAGAAACCCGGCCACTACCTTCCAATTCCAACACGGCCAGGGAATATTTCGCTCCACCTTCTGCAGCCTCCATACCAGTTTTTGCCGCGGCAACGTCCTGTAGTAAAATCGTTGCGCCAAACGCGAGCAACAACTTCCAGGTAATGAGTTTTTTCATAAAGCTAGACTCCGAAGGAATGAGATGTGAAACAGCTTGTTTGCGAAGATCCGCGAGACTTGAATTTTTCGCAATATCCGGTTTAAGGCATGAGAGGCGAACCTGCACTTCAGGCCATGTGGTTATACCGGCAATGCAACAAAATTGCGGGAGAAATGTCGGGAAGGAGGGGCGATTTTGTTATGTGGAGCGTACGAAAAGAAATTATGCAACGCGGTCGACGAGAATCGAATCCGAAATTTCGTGGCCGAGATGGTGGGAGATGTCGTTCAAACGAATGTGCAGCGGGCCGTTAAAAGGGGCTTTGTCTACAACGAGAATTTCAATTTGCGGATAGATGCCAATCTTGCCCAAATAGCGCAGCTTTTCCGCGTCGCGATCGGAGACGCGACGCACGATCACCCGTTCGCCGGGGCTGGCCTCGGAAAGCGCAAAGCAAGTCAATTCGGGCAGCTTGCCTTCCTTCGTGGGAATGGGCGAGCCGTGTGGATCGATGGTGGGTTGGCCTAAAAATTGATCGATCTTTTCTTCGAACTCTTCGGAAATGTAATGCTCCAGTTGTTCGGCTTCGTCGTGAACTTTGTCCCAGCTATAACCCATTGCTTCGGCGAGATAAAGTTCGAGCAGTCGATGGTGACGAATCACTTCCAGCGCGATTTTTTCACCGGACTCCGTTAAGGTGACGCCTTGATAAGGAGAGTATGCGACCAGCTTCATCTCCGCCAGCTTCTTGATCATGCCGGTCACGGAAGCCTGCGCAACTTGCAAACGCTCCGCAATCGCGGAAGTCGAGGCCTTCTTCGCGCTCGAATGCAGGCCGTATATCGTTTTGAGATAATCTTCGATCGCCTGCGTCGTCAGATTTTTTTTCTTCTTCATTGTGGAAAACGAGACTTGAACTAGAATCGCGCTGTTTCAGCCGTTGCCCTACGCATTTGCAAGTGAAATAAAGTAAAAAGCAGGTCGTGTAAATCCAAGCGAAAATTCGGAAAATTTGTAACGCCTCTCTTATTAGTGGAGAACGTAACATGGGCGCTTCTGCATGGCCCAGAGCTTCATCGCATCACGCTAACTTTGGTCTTTTATGTTTTGTCGCTGCTTCTCCGAGGGGCGTTCTCCGCTTGTTTACCGAGGCGGCCTCTTCGCGCGAGGTGGCTTGGAGTCGAAAGCCTGAGCGCTTCAGTTTGAACAGGGCAATCAAAAATTTCTCCAGCACTCGGCACAAACTCAATTGCATTGGTGGATTTTCACAAAAATGCTGCAGCACAAGCTGCATGCCTGCAAACCGTCCACTGCCGACACGAGGTCTGCGCGAGGTTTTCATGCCGCACGGACGCGGGCTTCTGCTTTTTGCAATCCGCGCAGCGCTTTATGTCACCTCGGTGCACTAACCCCCTAGGCAAACAAACGGAGATG
>JABWAN010000357.1 GCA_013361015.1 Candidatus Zhuqueibacterota bacterium
CTTTCAACGTTTGGATGCCTCGTTGAGTTATTATCTGCCCTATGGCAAGGGCCACGCGGCGACGTTTTACCTCGCAGTGTCCAACGTGCTCAATCGTTCGAATGTTTTGGATTACGAATACTCGGCGGACTATTCCACGCGCACGTTACGCACGACCAATTACCGGCGGTTCATCTACTTCGGCGTGACGACGACGCTGCTGCAATGAAAGCGCAGAGCGCATAGGGCGTGGAGCCTGGCGCTCAAAGAGCTGCACCTGCGCACTGCAATTCTTCCAAATCCCTGGCAATTTCGCGGCTGGCGTTATCAACCGCACTACATGAAGAACAAATAATCTCAAAAGAAGGATCATCCTTATGCTGAAACTGAATCGCGCGCTAATACCCGTCGAATTGTTTTGCTATTGGTGGTTCCTGGCTGCAGGCTTCGAGCCGCTGCTCGGCAAACTCACGCACTTTCTTGGCACTTTCGCGTGCGTGTGGTCGATCTATCACGGCGTGATGTGGCACTACAAAACGAAAGACGGTGAGGGCTTGGCCTGGGCCGTGATCGGCAGTTTGGTATTCCTCGGTTTCAGCGCACGCTGGCTTATTACCGTGGTTTGACAGCGTTCAAAACCGGGTGGTGCTGGTGTTTTGCTACAATTCAAAAAGCTGCGGCCGCGCCGTGGTTGAACAATCAAAATTTCTAAAGGAGGAATCATGTTGCGTTCCCTCAAGCTTGTGCTGGCCTGCCTTTGTTTGACCAGCTCGGTTCATGCCCAATCGCCCGACGAATTGGTTCACCAGGGCAAAGCGATGATCGAATCTGCGCTGAAGCAAGCCGCTTCCACCGAGCTGCTCAACGCGCGCGCACATTTCGAGCGCATGTTGAGCGCAAAGCAACACGAGGACTTGGCGCACTATTACCTCGCCTATTGCGACTATCGCTACGTCACCGCGTTTGCGGCGCGCGAGAACAGCAGCGACGATCAAACCGCAAAGTATCTCGACGATGCCATCAGCCACCTCGAAGCTGCGGTCAAAGCGAACGACAAATTCGCCGAGGCGCACGCGTTGCTCGCAAGCTGCTATGGCCAGAAGATCGGCAGAAATCCCATGCTCGGCATGATACTCGGCCCGAAATCCGGCGCCGCATTCTCTGCGGCGTTGCGATTAGCGCCCGAAAATCCGCGCATCATCATGCTCGAGGCCATTAGCAAATTCTTCACCCCGTCAATGTTCGGCGGCGACAAAGACCTCGCGCTCGCAGGCTTCAAACGCTCCGCGGAAATTTTTGACAAGCAAACCAAGACGAGCACCATTCAACCCGATTGGGGCCACGCCGAAGCGTATGCGTGGATCGGTTTTGCTTATCTTGATCAAAACAAAAAAGCGGAAGCAAAGACCGCGTTTGACCGCGCGTTGGTAATCGATCCGGAGTTTGGCTGGGTGAAACACGTGCTGCTCCCCAAAGCCGTGGCGGCGAACTAGTATCCGCAGAAACTCATCCCCTAAATCCCCTTCTCTTAAAAAGAGCAGGGGACTTTCAAAACTTCGAATCAGCTTTTCTCCCCCCTTCTCTTCTCAAGAGAAGGGGCGGGGGATGAGTTAAGGTTTAAAACCTTCGCAAGGTTTCTTTTTTGGTGAGAAAGGCCTATATTCTCGCATCGTCGTTGCGAGCAATTCCCCTATCACTTTCTGAGGAGAGGTCATGTCCGAATCATCAGCGCAGCAGAACGCTAATTCCTATTCCAAATTTCGTTGGCGCAGCCACGAGATTTCACGCATCGAAGGATTCAGCGATGCGGTCTTTGCCTTCGCCGTAACGTTGCTCGTGGTTTCGCTCGAAGTACCGGAGACCTTCGCGGAACTCTGGGAAAAGATGCATGGCTTTGTAGCGTTTGCGATTTGCTTCGCCGCGTTGTTCTACGTGTGGTTTGAGCAGTACATTTTTTTCCGGCGCTACGCGCTCAAAGACCACTTCACGGTGTGGCTCAACGGCGCTCTAATTTTTGTGGTGCTGACTTACGTCTATCCGCTCAAATTTTTGTTCAGCATGCTGGTGAAGCTGTTCTCGACCGGCAGCGTCATGGTGCATTTGCACGACGGCACGACCGCACCCATGATCGTGAACGCGCAGTTTCCCACATTGATGATTACTTACGGCCTCGGCTACATCGCAGTCTCGTTCATCTTCGTTTTGTTGTTTCGTCATGCCTATCGCAAGCGCGAAGCGTTAAAATTGAACGCCGTAGAAGTCTTGTATACGCAATCCAGCATTCAATCGCATTTGATCAACATCGGCGTGGGCCTGCTTTCAATTCTCATCGTGCTTGCCACCAACATGATCTCGCTCTCCGGCATGATCTACATGATTATCGGGCCGGTGCAATATCTCAACGGCTGGATTATGGGAAAACGCATTGACAAAGCACACGCCGCGCTCGCCGCGCAACCCGCGTGACGCCGCCATGTTTATGAGGCACGACGCATGACCATCTCGCGAACTTGGATACGGCCGCTGTTATTGGGCTGGCTCGTGTGGACGATTTATTCCGCGTTCCATGCCGGCGTTTTGTCGCTTTCGGAAAGATTGCCGTATGTCTACGCACTGCCCAGTTCGCTCATGTCGAATTACCTCATGGCTCTCTACACGATTCCCGTGTGGTTTTGGACGACGTATGTGTTGGCGCCGAGGCATTGGCTCGTGCAAGTGCTCGGTCACGTTGCCGGCGCGTTTGCTTTTGCATTTGGGTGGGTCGAAAGCTTCTGGCAGTTGTTCATCTGGCTCTATGGCCGGGAGATTTTTGAACTCGCGCGCATGGAAAGAACGCGCTATTGGCAGGCGCTTAGCACCATGTCCATGTACGGACTCGTCGTCGGCGTTTTCTATATGCGCCGCCATCATCGCCAATTGCGCGAGAAAGAGCGCCGTGAAGCGGACTTGCGTCTGCACACGAACAAAATGGAATTGGCCGTTTTGAAAGCGCAGCTCAACCCGCATTTCTTGTTCAACACGCTCAACTCCATCAACGCCATGGTCGGCAGCGATCCGGAGGGCGCGCGGCAGGTGCTTGCTCGCCTCGCCGAAGTGTTGCGCTACTCTTTGGAGAGCGATCGTCGCGCCCTGGTGCCGCTCGCAGAAGAGCTGCGTTTCGTCGCAACCTATTTGGATATCGAGCAAGCGCGTTTCGGCAAACGCTTGCAAGTGCGGCTTGAAATAGATAACGAAGCACGCGCCTTGCTCGTGCCGCCGATGATTTTGCAACCGCTCGCGGAGAATGCGGTGCGGCACGGCATTGCTCCGAAAGAAGAAGGCGGCGAGCTAATCATCCGCGTGCAAACCCGCAATGCACAACTCGACATTGAAGTTGCGGATAACGGCGTGGGCACGACGACATCTCGCCAAGAAGAGTTATTGCACAACGGCACCGGCTTGCGCAATACGGATTTGCGGCTGCGCAAGATGTTCGGCGAAGACGCCGGCTTGCAAGTGAGCACCGGTGAAGCAGGCTTCCGCGTGAAATTTCACATACCGATAACCGAGGCGCAATTACATACCGATCACCCCACGTGATTTTTTTTATTTTTTGTCGCTGCTTCACCTCGGGTTCATCTCTGCTTGTTTCTCTAAATGATCTTTTCAAAGCGGGGTGACTTACAGCGCTGCGCAGATTGCAAAAAGCAAAAGCCTTGAAAGCAAGAAATGCCGATCACTGCGATACTCATCGACGATGAGCCGCTCGCGCGCCAAATCATTCGCGAGTTTCTGCTGGCTTTTCCTCAAATTGAAATTCTTGCCGAATGCGAAAACGGCAAACAAGCCGTAGCTGCCATCAATCACCATAAACCCGACCTCATCTTCCTCGACGTGCAAATGCCCGGCATGGACGGCTTCGAGCTCTGCACCAAGATTCGCGCCTTGCCCACGAACAAGACCACTCCGGTGATCTTCGTCACGAGCCTCACCGACTTCAAGAGCCGTGCTCGTTCCAGCCTGAGCGGCGGCAACGACTTGATCGCCAAGCCGTTCATGTTTATCGAACTCGCGGTCAAGGCCCTCACTCACGTCATCCGCGGACGCGTCGTCCAGCAGAAGCTCGCCGCATGACCGAGGACGGACGCAGCCGCGGGCTTTGACATTCCCCCGGCCGCTTCCTAACCTCGTCTCATGGAAAGCCTGCACGCGCCCTGGCGCATTCAGTACATCCTTTCGCCCAAGCCGGCGCCATCGGACGTCAGCATCTTCTCGCGCATCGCGCAGTCGAACGACGACGTGACGCATCACGTCATCGCGCGCACGCGTTCCAGCTTCGCCCTGCTGAACAACTATCCCTACAACGGCGGCCACCTGATGGTGCTGCCCTACAAGCAGGTCGCCGATTTCGCGGAGCTCACCGACGACGAGATGCTCGATCTCATGAAACTCATGCGCCGCTGCCAGGCCGCGCTGACGCAGGTGATGAAGCCGGATGGGTTCAACATCGGCGTAAACCTCGGGCGCGTCGCGGGCGCCGGCATCGCCGAGCATCTGCACATCCACGTCGTTCCGCGCTGGAACGGCGACACCAATTTCATGCCCGTGTTGGGCCAGACTTCCATCGTACCGCAAGCCCTCGCCGAACTCGCCGTGCAACTCCGCGCCGTGCTGGCGAACTGAGTCGCCATTCCTTCAACGCTGTTTTTCATGCCCTCCGAAACTCTTCACTTCGAAAACGCCCGCGTCGTTCAGCAACTCCTGAACAACGACGCGCAGGCGTTGCATCACATCGAGCAAACACTCGGGATCAAGGCCACCGCGCGAGATGGCTGGATCAAACTCGAAGGCGACGAGGCGGGACTCGAACGCGGCCGGCAGTTCTTCCAGATTCTGGAGAACTCACTGAAGTCCGGGCAGCCGCTGCGGGGACGCGACTTCACCCAGGCACTCAGCGTCGTCCAGCAGGACGGCGTCAATGCGCTCAAGGAACTTCACTCCGCGAAGATTCAGACCACGGGCCGCAAGGGATCGGTCGTACCAAAGACCGTCGGGCAGAAAGCCTACGTCGAAGCCATCCGCCAGCATGACCTCACCTTCGGCATCGGCCCGGCCGGCACTGGCAAAACGTATCTCGCGATGGCGATGGCCGTCGCCGCGCTCCGCGAGGAGAAAGTTTCCCGCATCATCCTCACGCGTCCCGCCGTTGAAGCTGGAGAAGCACTCGGCTTCCTCCCGGGCGATCTTTACGAGAAGATTCATCCGTATCTTCGCCCGTTGCTCGACGCGCTCCATGACATGATGCCGGTGGAGGACATCGAGAAGCATCGCGAGCGCATCATGGACAAGCTCAAGCTGCACAGCGTAGTGGCCCTGACCAAGTACGCGATCGCGCACCACATGGTGCAGGTGGATTGTCAGCGGTAGTACGGATCGAAGTGGATCCGGTCCAGGCTCTCGCGCCCCAGAAGCAGGTCCACCACTTTCTGTTTCCTCCACGCCTCGATATGCCCGTCAGCGAAACCAAAGTGGACCCGGTTGTTGTGCACCACGAAACGCCCTTTTACGGCGCTGGCGCTCGCTCCTTTGTTGAAACTGGCGTTGTGCATCGTCTCCGGGGATTCCTGCACCAGGAGAAATTTCAAGGAGGGACCGCCCAGGGCAGTGAGTTGGACACCGCGGGGCCCGGTGTTGCGGCCATTGGCTAGCCTGACGTTGGAGTCGATGTCACCGTTCATGCTGTAGTTGACGCGCAACGCGCGTCCGATCGGGCCGGTGCTGGGACACTGGTAAACGGCGAAGGTGTTCGTGTAGGAGTCGCGATGAGGGATGACGCGCGGTTGGCTGGTCACGTAGCTGAAGATGGCGCCTGATTCCGCGTGATGCCCGTAACCGCGCTCTTTCCACCGCGCCGGCACCGCGGTTTCGGAAGATGACTGTCCTCCAAACACCCAATCCGGCTCCGCGTTGCGATCGACCTCACCGGACCAGGGAAGGTAATCCCGACTGTCGTCCGCATACATCAACATCCCCAGGGCCAGTTGGCGGAGGTTGCCTTTGCAGAAAGCGGCCCGCCCGCTTTCCTTGGCTTTGGCCAGGCTTGGCAGCAGCAAGCCTGCTAGAATGGCGATGATGGCGATCACCACCAGCAGCTCGATGAGGGTGAACCCGGACAAAACGCTCGCTCTGCAGCACGGTTGCTGACCCCAAGGACGTGACTTGGCGGGCGGCATAGGATCCAAAGGTGATGGGCGCAGCGTAGGCGAATGTCGCGCGCAGGGCAAGTGTGCTTTCCGAGGCACATCCGGGGCCATTCCGCGGCATCCGAGCGATAACGTGGCATCCGGTCTGTCAGGGCTCA
>JABWAN010000358.1 GCA_013361015.1 Candidatus Zhuqueibacterota bacterium
CTCCTAAAAAAACTGGCGGCGAGTAATTTTCTCACTGCCAGCCTGTTGTTGCTCGTCACCGCCCTTTTCTTTCATTTTCCTCCTTTGATCATGTTCAGCCTGATTGCTTTATCCTTCCTGCTAGCTTTTTTCAAACTCTCTTAAAGGAATTCCCCTCGAGGTGTAATAGAAGGATAAGTACAGCGAGGTTTCTTCATCCCTTCAAAGTTACGCACGACGGAGGCAGGCATTATGTTCACAGCTTTAAACTTCTGGGCGATTCTTGTGTCCGGCGCCCTGTTTTGGGTGTTGGGCGGAATTTGGTACGCCGCGGTTTTCAGCAAGCCCTGGCAGGAGGCGCTCGGCTTCAACCAGTTGGATGCAACCGGCAAAGCCCGGCTGCAAAAGGAATTTCCGAAAGCGTTGCTCGCACACTTCGTTTGCGGCTTGATCATCAGCTTCGTAATGGCTAAAGTCGTGAGCGCGATGGGGGCGACCAGCGTGCTCGACGGCATGGCTTCCGGTTTCTGGATGTGGCTGGCTTTCGCGTTCACATTGCAGCTCATCAGTATGATGTTCGAGAAGCGGCCCACGCAAGTTTTTCTTGTCAACAATGGTTTTTATCTCCTCGCCTTTGCGCTCATCGGCGGGATCGTTGCCGTGTGGCGCTGATGCTCTTGAGGAAGATATATTGTTTTTGGCGTAACTGCTTTTTCGTTGTCTCCCTGGCGCGCGAGCAACACAACTCTGCTCTTGCCGCCGCGAACACCATTTTTGTGAGGAGGTTGGTATCATGAAGTTTGTAAAAATTTTGCTCATAGCCGTGGGTGCGCTGGCGGCGTTGTTTCTCCTCGTCGCAGCGTTTTTGCCTTCGAGCTACGCGGTCGAGCGTTCCATCGAAATCAACAAAGCGCCCGAAATTGTGTTCGAGCACGTGGCGGATTTCAACAATTATCTGAAGTGGAATCCATGGTCGAAAATGGATCCGACCGCTAAGAACACCATTAGCGGCACGCAGAAAACGGTCGGCGCCAGTTGGGTGTGGGAGGGCAACGAACAGCTCGGCAAGGGCAGCATGACCATTGAAAAGATCGAGCCGTACAAAACGATCCATTCCAAGCTCACGTTCATGGAGCCGTATCAATCTGTAGCCAGGGATAGTTGGACCTTCGAGGCAACTGCGAACGGCACCAAAGCCACGTGGCACAATGCCGGCGAGCTGGCTTATCCGGTCATGCGCTATTTCGGTTTGATGTTGGAAGGCATGCTCGGTCCGCAATTCGAACAGGGCTTGCAGAGTCTCAAAGCATTTTGCGAAGCGCAACCCGAGCTCACGCCGCTGACCAGTGCTGTCAATGACAGTATGTGAATAAGACTGTTCCGTAGACTTCCTCACGCGCAGGGTGATTGGAAATCTCAGCGCGCGATCGACACCGGAATGTGATTCGGTTGTGAATGCCAATCCCGTTTTGGACAAGTCATAACAATTCTGTCCATGGCCCTTGAACGCCTCTGCGCGTTTGCTTGTCTGTATACGGAGGCAAAATGTCTTCTCATCGCCGTCTTGCATGGTTTTCAAAGCGCAAACTCCTCAGCCTGACGCGACCACACGTGAGAGAGGTGCATCATGTTTAGGCGCGGAAACCGCCTTTTTGCTGCGGGTGCGATCGGGATTCTGCTCACTGCGATCTTGCACACGCTCGGACATTTTTCCAGTCCGCCGGATGAGCCGGCACTCCTAGCGGTATTGAATGCAATGAGCGGGTATCGTCTCGACATGGGCATGGCTCGTCCCACGATTATGGAAATTCACGACAGCCTTAGCCTCACCATGACGATTCTGCTGTTGGTGGTCGGCAGCCTCGATTTGGTCGTGCTCGGCCTCGCGCCTGACGCCACTCGGCTGTTGCACGCGCTCAAAATTGTAAACCTGTTGGGAATTGCCGGTCTTGTGGCAGTGTTCGTCCTTTATCCGATTCCGCCGCCGATGCTTTGCTTTGCGGTGGTTGCTTTGCTCTTTCTGCTCTCGTTGATATTTCAAAAGCGTTGAGATTCATTTACCCACTCATCATTTATCCAGAAAAAGGAGGTTCGTTATGGCAGCAGCACCAGTGGTATGGTTCGAAGTGATCGGCCAAGACGGCAAGAAGCTACAAAACTTCTACAGCAAAGCATTCGATTGGAAAATCAATGCCGACAATCCGATGAATTACGGCATGGTAGACGCCGCGGGCAACGGTAACGACGTCGGCAAAGGCAGCATCGGAGGCGGTGTGGGTGCGGCGCAGCCTGGCTCGCCCAATTATGTGACCTTTTACATTCAGGTCAATGACCCGGACGCCTACCTGAAAAAGATTGAAAGCTTGGGCGGCAAGACGATCATGCCCACCACCGAGATCCCGAACATGGTAACGTTCGCGCTTTTTGCCGATCCCGAAGGCAACACGGTCGGTTTGGTGAAAGGCTGAGCGGTTTTCGCGATCGGCTTCACTGCGAGCCTATCCGAAATGAATGAGGAGACACGGAAACGGAACCGGATATTGAAATACTCCTGTGTATGGTTCCGTTTCCGTGTCCGACTTCTGGCTTTCCTCCCACCGAAAAAATCTTCTTTCATCATCTTCCCGATGCAACCCTTGGGTGCACTCAAGCCACTCATTAGCAAACCAATTCGTGGGTCTTTGTCGCATTCAAGCGGAGGCTGCAATGTTGGCTCGAAAACAGCGAGTAGTCTGGTTGTGGTTGGCAATGACGGTGACGGCATACGCACAAGCGCAGCACGCGCACACAGAAGCCCAAGCCGCTTTCGCGCGTTTCAAAAAACTCGTAGGCAAATGGCAAGGCACAAGCACCAAAGGCTGGGAAGAAGTGGTGCATTTCAAAACCATTGCGCGCGGGTCCGTCGTTGTGGAAAATTCGTTCGACGCGCATCCCAATGAAACGATGATGACGATGTTCCACTTGGACAACGATCGTTTCATGCTCACGCACTATTGCGTTGCCGGCAGCCAGCCGCGACTTGCGGCCACAGCGTTCGAGGAAGACGGCCGCAAGATCACGTTCACTTTTCTCGACGCGACGAATTTGCCTTCGCGCGACAAAGGCCACATGGACAAAGCGGTGTTTCATTTCCTCGACGACAATCATTTCACTGCGCAGTGGACGTGGTACCAGGAGGGCAAAGAAAATTGGATGGAAGAGATTCGAATGGAACGAGTGCCGTAAAGCATATGGCGATGCTTTCGAAATTCTTTGCCGAATTGGAAGAGCGCAGGCTCGTCGCCGTCTTCTTGTCGCAGCGCAATGAACAAGCATTTCGACGGCTCTATCGCTGCCATACGCCGCACTTGTACCGTGTGGCCATGCACTTGGCCGGCGGCATCGCACACGAAGCCGAGGAGATCGTGCAAGAGGCGTGGGTGCGCGCCGTGGAACGCTTGCCGCAATTCCGTTGGGAATCACGCTTGCAAACGTGGTTGGTGGGAATCGTCGTGAACCGCAGCCGCGAGCTTTTCCGGCAACGCCGTAAACAGCAAAGCGAAATCTCCGCGGAAGCGCTCGAAGAGCGTGCGAGCCCTGGCGGCGCGGAAGATGGCGAGTCCCTCGATCTCGAGCGCGCAATCGCCATGCTGCCGGAAGGTTATCGTGAAATCTTGGTGCTGCACGACGTCGAGGGCTATACGCACGTGGAGATCGGCGCCCTGCTGGGCATCGAGGCGGGTACGAGCAAGAGCCAGCTTTTTCATGCACGCCGTGTGCTGCGCGCAGCATTGCGTTCGTAATGACTCCTTCCCAAGAGTGAACCATGCCAAGCCGGAGAAACTCCCAATGAAGCATGAAGAGAAAGGCGATGAATTCTCGCCGAAAGAGCAAGCCGCATTTGCCGCTTTGCAGCGCGAGCACATGCCGCCGGCTGCGCTTGAAGAAAAAACCATGAGCGCGCTCAAAGCGCGAGGCCTGTTGCGTGCCGAAAACGCTGCGACCGCCCGCACATGGCCGAAATTTGCCGTGGCAATGAGCGCCGCGGCCGCGTGCTTGTTGCTCGGCTTTGTTTTGGGAAGGTGGCAAACCTCACCTGCAACGCCGCACGCTGCGTCTTCGCTCTTCGTACTTTTTCTATATGGCGGCGACTCCGAGTCGGTGCACGAAGAAAGTCAAGTGCAAGAATACCGCGCATGGATTCAGAGCATTGCGCAAGCGGGCCGCCTCGCGAATGGTGAAAAGCTCAAAGCGAGCGGACGAGTTCTGCGCAAGATCAACGGGCAGTTGCAGCTTCACGATCTGCCGCTGGCAAACAGCGCGGGCATGCTCGGCGGTTATTTCATCATCGCAGCCGAGAATTATGAAGCAGCTCTGAAGATCGCCGCGGATTGTCCCCATCTCAAATACGGCGGGGCTATAGAGCTGCGCGAGATCGATGCGATTTGAGGAGTGAGCAATCGGAACTCGACCTCGAGAGTTTGCTGCTATTCTAAAATATTTCTTGAACTCTCGTCTTCGTCGATTGATACCTCGGCTCTTGGCGGAGTCATTTCGACTGGGGCGGAGGTGCATCGTAAAACGCGAAGTTGATTTTTTATGTTCTGTCGCTGCTTCACCGAGGGTTCTTCTTCGCTTGTTTACCTCGGTGGCCTCTTCGTGCGAGGTGGCTTGCAGCCGAGAGCACAAGCGTGCGGCTTGAACCTGTCATTCGGAAGTAGCTCTTTTTAGCACTCGGCACTGGCTTTAGTATCTAAAAGATAAATTCAGTGCAAGAAAAATAGCCACAGAATTACATGGAAACTCACGGAAAGAACTCATTCTTGTCAGCGCATAAATTCCGTGCTCTTCCGTGTGATTCCGTGGCCTGATCTTTTTGGTTCCGGCTCGTCCGGGTCATGTCACCTCGGTGAACTGGTCCCCTCGGTAAACAAGCGAAGATGATCCTCAAGAACGCGCAGCGACAAATCAAAAAAGAAATCGCGGCGCCGTACGCGCGCGGCGATCACACGTAGCGGAGCATTAGCTCTCATGCCACTCTTCGCTTGAGTTCTGCATCGGATTTTGGTACTTTGCCGCATGCAGAATCTCAACGGAAAAAAGATTGTGATCATTGGCGGCACGAGCGGCATCGGCCTCTCTGCGGCCGCCACATTTCTCGCGCACGGTGCAAAAGTTGTTGTCGTTGGGCGTGACGACGAGCATTTGCTGAATGCGCAAGAGACACTAGGACATGATGCCATTATCTTCGTCGCCGAGGCGACCGACTCCACCACTGCGCCGCGCGCGATCGAGATTGCGCAGAATCGCTTCCATGGTTTTGACGGCCTCTATCACGTGGCCGGCGGCAGTGGGCGCAAGTTTGGCGACGGCCCTTTGCACGAGTTGACGGACGAAGGGCTGGAAGCCACCACGCGCTTGAATTACTATGCACTCGTTTATGCCAATCGCGCCGCGGTGCGCGCCTTTCTCGCACAACGCCGCGGCGGCAGCATTTTGAACGTCAGCTCTGTTCTCGCCTTTTCTCCTTCCCCCAAACATTTCGCCACGCATGCCTACACCGCGAGCAAAGCCGCGATTATCGGCTTCTCGCAAGCGATTGCGGCGTATTATGCGCCGCACGATATTCGCGTCAATGTGCTCGCGCCCGCGCTTACCCAAACACCGATGGCGCAGCGCGCCACGCACGACGAAAACATTTTGCGTTATATCAAAACCAAGCAGCCGTTGGACGGCGGCCGCGTTGCCATACCCGAAGATTTGGACGCTGCCGCGGTGTTCTTCATGTCCGAAGGTTCGCGTTTCATCACCGGACAAGTGCTCGCAGTGGATGGCGGCTGGAGCGTAAGCGAAGGCCAGCACCATAATTGAAAGAATGGCTCGTGGATGCGTGGAGTATTGGATTGATGCAATGCTGCTCAACCGTGCTCGCATGAGTCCACCCTTCACGAATTCATCACCACGGAAAGCTTCGCAATGGACTTTGCACTTGGCCTCGACCTCGGCGGCACCAATATCAAGCTGGTGGGCGTAGCCGCGAACGGCGAGGTGTTGGAGAAACGCAGTATTGCCACACAGGATGATGGTCGCGCGACGTGGGCGGAACATGTCAAGAATCTCGTTGCGTCTGTTGAGAATGACCGCGCTGCAAAGGCAAAATGGCTGGGGATTGCCGCGCCGGGTTTGGCGGCGCGCGATCATCGCACGATTGCGTTCATGCCCGGTCGTATGCAAGGCCTCGAGCGTCTCGATTGGACGAGTTTCCTCAGGCGTTCGAATGCCGTGACGGTCTTGAATGATGCGCATGCAGCTTTGTTGGGCGAACACTGGCTCGGCGCTGCGAGAGATTTTGAGAACGT
>JABWAN010000359.1 GCA_013361015.1 Candidatus Zhuqueibacterota bacterium
CGTTTCAAAGGGCACGGCCGCCGCGCCGGCTCGACGTGGGACTCGTTCCAAGAAGTCTCAGCAGACGACCGTTCAACGTACGAAGCGGAGGTAACGACGACCTATGTGTGGCATCGTTGGCTACGTAGGACATCAGGATGCGGTTCCGATTTTGTTGGACGGACTGTCGAAGCTCGAATACCGGGGCTATGATTCGGCCGGCGTGGCCGTGCAGCGCGGTGAGAAGATCGAAATTCGCCGAAGCGTCGGCAAGCTCGTAAACCTGCAGAAGTCACTCGCGCAGAAGCAGATTGCGGGAACCTGCGGTATCGGCCATACCCGATGGGCGACACACGGGAAACCATCCGAGCAGAATGCCCATCCGCATCGCTCCGAAAGTTGCGTGCTGGTCCACAATGGGATCATCGAAAACTATGTGGAACTCAAGCAGCGACTACTGAAGGACGGCTACAAGTTCCAGTCTGAGACGGATACCGAAGTCGTCGCGCACCTGATCGACAAGCACCTACAGAAGGCCGGCCTGCACCTCGCAGATGCGGTGCGCGCGGCGGCGAAGGAGATCCGCGGGAGTTATGCGATCACGGTGATTTCGGAGCGCGAGCCGGGCATGTTGGTCGCCGCGCGGTCCGGTTGCCCGTTGGTGATCGGGCGGAGCACCGATGCCTCGTTTGTCGGGTCGGATGTTATGGCTATGTTGGCCCATACCAGGGACGTGACGTTCCTGGAGGAAGGCGATGTGGCCGAGGTGACCGCCTCCAATGTGACCTATACGGATTTGGACGGCCATCCCGTCACCCGCAAGAACAGCATGGTGACGTGGGATGCCTCCGCTGCCGAGAAGAGCGGGTATCCGCACTTCATGTTGAAGGAGATTCACGAGCAACCGCAGACGATTCTCGATACGATTCGCGGGCGTTATTCCTACGAGAGCGGTGAGGCGGACTTGCCGGACATCGGGCTCACGCCGAAGCAGTTCGCGGAGGTGGGGCGGATCTGGATCGTGGCCTGCGGGACGAGTTGGCATGCCGGATTGGTAGGGAAATATCTGCTGGAGGAGATGGTTCGAACGCCGGTGCAGGTGGATATCGCCTCGGAGTTCCGGTATCGCTCGCCGATCATCGATCAGGGCACGCTGGTGTTTGTGATCAGTCAATCGGGTGAGACGGCGGACACGCTGGCGGCACTGCGCGAAGCCAAGCGCAAAGGCGCAAAAGTGTTCGGCATTTGCAACGTGGTCGGCTCGACGATCGCGCGCGAAACCGACGCCGGAGTATTCCTGCACGCCGGTCCGGAAATCGGCGTCGCCTCCACGAAAGCCTTTACTTCGCAGCTTACCGTGCTTTCGTTGCTGACGCTGCTGCTCGCGCGCATGCGCAGCATGTCCGCGGCGAAGGGCGGGGAGATTGTGCAAGCCATGCAAGCGTTGCCCCGCAACATCGAGACGATTTTGGGACAGCGCGAGCAAGTGCGCAAAATCGCGGAAAGCTTTCACCACTGCAGCAATTTTCTCTATCTTGGCCGTGGTTATAATTTTCCGGTGGCGCTGGAAGGGGCATTGAAGCTCAAAGAAATTTCCTATATTCACGCCGAAGGCTACCCGGCCGCGGAAATGAAACACGGCCCGATCGCTTTGATCGACGACAACATGCCTGTGGTTTTCATTGCGACGCAAGACTCCACGTATGACAAAATCATGAGCAACATCGAAGAAGTGCGCGCACGCAAAGGTCGCGTCATCGCGATTGCCACCGAAGGCGACGATGAGATCCGCAAAGTGAGCGACCACGTGATTTACGTTCCGCGTACCATCGAAATGCTCACGCCGCTGTTGACCATCATTCCGCTGCAATTGTTGGCGTACTACATCGCCATCATGCGCGGCTGCGATGTGGATCAACCTCGTAACCTCGCAAAGAGCGTAACCGTCGAATGAGTCAGCTCAGAGGACTTCGCATTGTTCCCCCCGCGAGGAGGGCCGGGGGTTGTGATCTCACGAAAAACGAGGAAGAGAAACGAAGCTTTTGTCAAATTGCAAAAGAGGCGTTTCGGGATTTTTTGAAACCGGGCCTAACCGGAAAACACCTCCCTACTCTTCTTCCAAGGAAGAATCAGCGTGACATGCTTTGCAAGTGCAGCCGGCAATTCATAGCGAAGCATTTGGGACTAGCGGCATTCGTTTTCTTGTTGGGACTCGCGCCCTCTTTTGCGCAAGAGCGCCCGGCTGTTTCTCCCGCCAATGAACCCAAACGAAATTTTCAACGCGGCCTCGCAGCTTATAACGACTCCCGTTTTCAAGATGCCGAACAGATTTTTGCCCGCCTCGTGGCGCAAGGCCGGGAGCAGCCGCTTTACACGGCCGCATTGTTGATGCAAGCGCGCAGCGAGCTGCAATTGGACCGCGCCGCCGAAGCCGCGGAGGCTCTGCACTTGTTGTTGGAAGTGCATCCCAAAAGCCGTTACGCCGAGCATGCACATTATTTGTTGGGGGTTCTCGCCGGCAGAGATGAGAATTACACGGAGGCGGCAAGCGAGTTTGCCTGGGTTTTAGATCGCGGACAAACCGCGACGCTGAAGAACAAAGCCGCGGAGCATTTGCAGGTTCTGTTTCAAGATCATCTTCAGCCTGCGGATTTGCGCCGGCGCTTGCGCCGCGAGTATCTTGGACCGGAAACGCTGGCACTGGTTGCGCTCAAACTCGCGCAGGCCGAATTGGCACAAGGCCGCCGCGCGGAAGGGCAAAAGCTCGTCAACGAATTCTTGCAGCTCAATCCCAATACGATCTTCCGCAAACAGCTTGAACAGTGGGACGCGATCGACAATACGCAGGCCATGCGCGGCGTTCGTATTGGCGTGATCTTGCCGCTCAGCGGCGTCGATGCCGAGGATGGCCGCGCGTTGCATCGCGGCATTCGTTATGCACAAATGACCGACGCTGCGGCGCCGGGCACGAACAACGGCGCCTCCGCGGCCGCATGTGAATTCGTGGTGCGCGACTCCGAGAGCAGCATGGTCGGCGCCTTGAAAGCCGCACAATTATTGCTCGACGATCCCAGTATCGCGGCACTCGTCGGCGAATTCGACGGCCAAGCCAGCAGCGCGATCGCAGCGCTGGCGCAGGAAAAAAATATTCCGATTCTTATTCCTGTGGCGACCGAGCACGGCATCACGGGATTGGGCGAAAACGTTTTTCAAATGAATGCCGACCGTGAGCGCAAAGGCCGCGCGCTGGCGGAATATGCCTATCGCTTTCTCAATTGCCGGTTCTTCGTTTCGATCGCGCCGCAGGACGGTTACGGCCAGCAAATGACCGACGGTTTCAGCGTCGCCGTCGACAGCCTCGGCGGCGAAATTTGGGCGCAGAAATGGTATTATGATCAGCCGCAGGATTTAAGCCGCCATCTCAAAGCAATCCGCGCCGCGGCCTTCGCACGCCAAATGGAAGACTCGCTCAAAGTGCAGGGCTATTCCGGCATCGAGCTGACGCAGAACCTCGCCCGCAGCCAGCGCAGCCGGGAGCTTATGGCCGACATGCTCTCCACGCCGGTACAGAACGTTTCCGCAGTGTTCCTGCCGTTGTACGCGGAAGACATTCGACTGGTGGTTTATCAATTAAGCTCGTACAACATTCAGGGCTTGCGTCTCGGCGGCGAATATTGGCAGCTTTTGGATTTGGATGCGCGTAAAGAAATTTCACGCTATTTGGAGGGCACGCTCTGCGCCAGCGATGTATATGTCGATTGGGAAAGCGAACGTGGCCGGCAATTTCGAAATGCGTATCGCAAGCTTATGGGCACCACGCCCGAGCGCTACGACGTGCTCGGTTATGATGCCGCCGGAGTGCTGTTGCAATGCGTGAAAAACGGCGCGAGACAACCGGAAGAAATTCGCCGCGCGCTCGCCAAGGTTTCGAATTACATCGGCATGACAGGCGATATCGCATTGGACAATCCGGCGCGCGTCAACAGCCGGGTGAATATTCTGCAATTCACCGGATCGAGCTTAAAACGGGTGAAATGAGTTGCGTCGTACGCCTAGCGTGCTTGACGAAATCGCTGTGTTGTTCACAACCAGGTAATGTTTTTTGCAAGCAACAACTCAAATCCAATGTACTAGCAACCTCGGTGAAAGGAGAGAATGGATTAATGATGATTCGTCGATTTGTAGTGGCCGTTCTGTTTTTAATTGCAGGCCTAAGCCTCGCGCAGGAAAAAACGGAAAGCGTCAACCTCGTGCAGACTTTTTTTCAGGATGCTACGATCGCGGCGCAGCCATATGGTGAAGGGTTTTTGCAGTATTCCACTTATGAAGGTGATCTTTCCAGTATCGACTTCGCGGTGCAAGGCGCTTTTCCCGTTGCGCCGAAATTTCAATTGGGCGGCGGCATCGGATTTCGTAGCTTGTCGGCAAACAACAATAGCGAAGGCGGCATTTCGGATCTCGCCGTATCCGGGCGCTACAAAGTGCTCACTGGTCCCACCTCGATTGCCGTGGGTGGGCTCGCTACTTTGCCGATCGGCAGCGAAGATATTCGCGAAGGCACATTCGATTTTAGCTTCTTCGGAGCGCTGCGGCATGCTTTGCCGAGCGGGCCGGTAATCACCGGCAGCTTAGGAGTGGAGTTCGAGGAAGTCAAGAAACTAGAATACATTCGCAACACCAACCAACTCGAAGAAGGCTCGGATTACGAAAATGGCGTGTTGATCGCCGGCGGCTTGATTGTCCCCATGCAAAGCGGCTTGAACATAGTCACGGAATTAAACATCCGCACGGAAGGCGATTATGTTCTGCTCTCCGGCGGATTGGATTATGCGCTGCAATCCGGCGGCAGACTGCGCGGTGCACTCGGCATCGGCTTGGATGACGGCGCGCCGAATTTCGTGTTGCGCGGCGGATACTATCTCGGCTTTTGATTGAATAATCGTTTGCCAAGCGTCGAGCTTACGTGCGGCGCTTGGCAACCACTTCAACCTGAGCAATTGACCTGGACAGGTGCTCGTTCGAGAATTTATGAGAAACTTGGTGGCAGTCCTCTCGATCCTTGCGTTGCTAACACTTAAAACCGCGTGCTCTGTTTCAGGTCGAGCCTGTTCGAACAACACAAAAATCTCACAAGACGAAGCCCAATTGGTGGGAAGGTGGATCGGCGACTCGATTTGCCAGGTAAAAAATTCGCCTTGTCATGATGAAAAGGCCGTTTATCAGATTTTTAAATCGCAGCAAGGCGGGAAATTTACGATTGATCTCGGCAAAGTCGTCAACGGCGAGGCCGAGTCCATGGTCGTGTTGGATTTCGAGTACGATGTCACGGCGAAGACGCTGGCCTGCACGTATGATCATGGCACATGGGAGTTTACTGTGAGCGGCAACCAGATGGTCGGCACCTTAACTACGCCCGATAAGGTGGTTTATCGGCGTGTGCACTTGCAGAAGGACGAGTTGTGAAATACCTCGAATTCACCAACTCTCTGCGCTCGGGCAAGCTCGCGCCGGTCTATTTTTTTAGCGGTGAAGAAACCGGATTGCTTGACGAAGGCGTGCAATTGCTGGTGAGTAAATTGGTCACGCCGGAGATGCGCGATTTCAATTATGACGTGTTTTATGCGAGTGAGGTGACCGCAAGGCGCGTGTTGGACATTGCGCGCAGCTACCCGATGATGGCGGCGTATCGCGTCGTGTTGGTGCGCGAGGTGCATAAATTGTCTCCGAGTGATCTCAATGCGCTCGCGGAATACGTGAAAAAACCTTCTCCAACAACGTATTTGCTCCTCACCCAGCGCGACAAAGCCTCCTCAAAAAAGGGTCTCGAGGCTATTCGCAAAGCTGCTGCTTATGTAGAATGCCGCCCGTTATACGACAACCAGATTGCGCCGTGGATTCAGGAATATGTGAAGCGCCTTGGCAAGCAAATCGCGCCGGAAGCGGCGCAGTTTTTGGCGACCGAAGTGGGCAATGCGATCCATGCGCTGAAAAGCGAATTGGAGAAGATCCAGCTTTATATGGGCGCAACCTCGGTTATCACGTTGGAGCACGCGCAGCACGTCGCCGGCACGCGCCGAGAGTTTTCCGTGTATTTACTGCAAGATGCTTTCGGTGAAAAAAATCTTCCGCAAGCGCTGCGCATCGTTGAAGAACTGGCCGTAAATACCAACATTACTGCCGTGACGAGTTCTTTGGCGCGCTATTTTAATCATCTTTATGTCGCAAAAGCACTGGCGCGCCGGCAGGATGCGGCCGCACTTTCCGAAAAGACCGGTGTGCCTCCCTTTTTTGCCGAGCGTTTGCAAAAGGCCGCA
>JABWAN010000360.1 GCA_013361015.1 Candidatus Zhuqueibacterota bacterium
ACCACGGCCAAGCCGTGGTTGAGCGATCACAACGAGGTGATATTCGGCACTTTCAAATACACTTCTTTGAGCGGCAACTCGCAGTTGATACTTTCAAGTTTAACCACGTCGTCGAGATTGGCATAGATGCGATATTTCCACTCCCAATCGTGCTGGCGCACAAACTGTTCGAGACGGCAAGCATCCTGCGCGATGAGAATGTACTCTTGCAAAGATTTGATGAATTGATAGTGCTGAAATTTGTCACCCCGGTCGTAGCCCGCGGTGGAAGGCGAGAGGATTTCCACGATCAAAATGGGATTGAGAAGAACGTCATCGGTTTCCTCTTCGCGTATTTCTTTGCTGCATGTCACACTGATATCTGGATAAGTGTATTTGCTTATCCGTTCGATCTTGACGCGCATATCACTGCCATAGACGAGACAATCGCGCTGGCGCAAGTGCAAATTCAACACGAAGCCGACGTTTGAGGCAATCAAGTTGTGGGGCTTGCTGCCGCCGGCCATGGCGAACATTTCCCCGTTATAGAATTCGCTTTTGTGCTCAGCGTGGCGCTCGATTTCAAGGTATTCCTCGGCGGTCATTTTTCCTTTTGGAATAGCAGTCATGTTATTATCGTCGCGTGATGATTGAGTGTGCTTCGTCCAAAGCTATGCAGCAAATATAGAACATCACATACGGAGAAGCAATTGCTTATTTGGCCTTCGCAATCCTCACGCGCCAATTCGGGCCGGAGGCGATCTTGTGTACTGCTGCAAAGCTGTCTTGATTGATTGCGAACGATACACAGAGCAAGCTGTTGAGATAGAGCAAAGGCTGGCCGGCGGGTACATCGCCAAAAGTGTGGACGTACGGCATCTTGCCTTCCCAAATGACTTGCTCTTCGTTTCTGATTTGTACAAGCACGGCCTCGCCGAATTTGACGCCGAGCTTGAGAAAAGTTTGTTCGTCGATATTCGTCCAAATGTTGCCGTATTGCGTGTCGAGAATTGGAATCGTGCCCAGCAGCACTGCGTTCTGTTCGAAACGTGGCTTTTCATACGCAATCATCTCCACTTTGGCGGGCAGCGCGGGGCCGACTTGCGCAAAGGAAATTTTGCCGGAAGCGAGGCGCGCCGCGGTGTAGGCATACACGTCGCGGCCGTGAAAGGTGTACGACTTTTCCGAGCCCGCGAGACGATTTAAATTCTCGTCGATTTGCCGCACTTCCTCCACGCCCAAATCTTCCGCCACCAACGTGAGCGTGCCGTTGTCGGGGGTGACGAAATAGTGGCCGCTCTTCGACTTCATGACGATGGATTTGCGTTCCGTGCCCACACCGGGATCAACGACGGAAACGAATACGGTGCCGCTGGGCCAGTACGGCGCGGTTTGTTTGAGTTGATAGGCCGCGGCCCAAATGTCATAAGCCGGAATCTCGTGCGTCACGTCGAACATTTTGAGTTGAGGATCGACGCCGAAAGCCACGCCTTTCATGCACGCGACCGCGCCATCTTTCAAGCCAAAATCGGTTTGAAAAATGAGCGCGGATTGGGAGTGGCTTTGAGAGAAAGCGAGGAAGAGAAAGAAAAGACTCAGTTGCAAAACGTGTTTTAATGGCTTATTCCCCCCTTGAGGGGGGCCAGGAGGGTGTTCTTCAATTCGAAAATGCTCTATTGTACTTTGTTGATCGCGTGCGATACCGTGACACCCCCCTGCCCCCCTCAAGGGGGAAATTATTCGTGACATGTTTAGGCTTTTTTTCATAACAGACTTCCTCTCAAGTTCGTTGTTAGCGAATCGCATTTTGATAATTGCCAAACACACTCTCCGCTGCGGCATTACCGCCGCAAATGACGGCAACGGGTTGTTTGAACTGCGCGATCATTGCTTCATTTTGCAGCAAAGCCGCAATCACTGCGGCGCCCGCGGGTTCGACGAGTTGATTGCATTCGCGCCAGAGCCAGCGCATGGCTTCGATCAGCTTTGCTTCTTCAACCAAAACGATCTCGTCAATGTAACGTTGTGCGAGTGCCAGTGTGCGTTCGCTCACGGAACGCGGCGCGAGCGTATCGGCAATGGTGCGCGTTTCCTGCAAAGGCTTGACACGACCCTCGTTCACACTCACTGTCATCGAAGGCGCGCCCACGGGTTCAACGCCGATGACATGCACGTGCGGTCTGCGTTGTTTGATCGCCGCGGCCGCGCCGCAAATCAAACCCCCGCCGCCGATGGCAATGAGCGCGCAATCCAGCTCAGGCAAGTCCTCGAGCAGTTCCAAGCCGAGCGTGCCTTGCCCAGCCAGTGTGGCTTCGGCGTCGAAGGGGTGGACGTAATAAATGTTTTCCTGCTCGGCATGTTCGAGCGCTCTGAAATTGGCGTCATCCCAATCTCTGCCGTGTTTGAAAATTTGCGCGCCCCACGTTGCAATGCGCGTCACGCGGTCGTCACTCGCGCGCGTGGGCAGATAAACGATGGCAGGAAGATTCAAACAATGCGCGGCATACGCGAGCGCAACGCCGTGATTGCCGCCCGAGGCCGTAATCACGCCGCGCTTGCGTTGCTCTTCATGCAATTGCAGCAAATGATTGAACACGCCGCGCGCTTTGAATGAACCGCCGACTTGCAGATTTTCTAATTTGAGATGAACTCGCGGGAAAGGATCCCCGTGGAGGCGAGGCGGCGGCAGGAGTGGTGTGCGGCGGACATAAGGTGCGATACGTTGCCGGGCGGCAACAAAACCCTCGGAAGATAGATCGAAGCGCAAAGCCTCACCTCCATTTTGTTTCAGCGTGCACTCTCCGGAGTTTGTCTGCGTTCAGTCACGGTCAGGTCTCCCGCTGAAAGTTACCGAACGCGAATGCCTTAATTCATGACAGAATCACGCGCTGCGGCAATGGACGGCACTTCATTCCATGCCCGCCTGAGTTGGCGCGGGGACGGTGAAGATATTCGCATCGACCTCGGAAGAGACGACCAGATCTTCAAATGAAATGATGCGGTCGCTTTCTTCCAGGCGGCGCTGCAGCGCGAATTTGAGCGCGCCGAAGCTTTGCCAATTTTCCCACCAAGCGATCAAGGGCCTGGCCTCGGGGTGCTCAAAATATTCCCAACGGCGGATTTCATGAGAGCCGGGATCGATGAAAATGTTGTAAGCATTTTCCGGCGTCAGGCCCACGTCGTCGATAAAGCTCAAACGGATGACTTCGAACGAAGCTGCGCCGGCTTGTTGCGTGCCGAGGTATTCCAAGCGCGCGCCGGGGTCTTTCAGCTTGAACGGCAGCAGCAGCCAATAGGTATCGGAAGTGAAGCGCGAATACGCCATGGCGAGCAGGTTTTGCAAATCATCTTCCGGCGCGGGATTGCCGTTCAAAAATGCATGCCCGTCTTGCGTGTTCAGATTGAGAAACACGAGCGCCTGCTCGCCGCTTGCCAGCGTGCCGGCCAGGCGATAACGGTGTTGCACACGATCCCAATCGTGGCGCCAATCGGCGATCGTGCCGGTGTCGGATTTAATCACAAAACGAAACGACAGATAACGCACGGCGTCGAGATTTTCTTTTTCGCCCACTGCGGCCAACACGCGATCGGCGAGCGCTACCGCAGCCGAATCCGATTGCGCGGCGTCGAATGCCAGTTGCATCGGCGGCGCGGTGGAAGCCGCACCGGTTTCTTTTGCGTTCGTGTTGCAGCCGATTTGCACGGCGCAACTTCCCAACAACATAAACAGCGTCACAAATCCTTTCATACGAGCGTCCTGAATAAATCTGTATGGCTTCACTGATGAATCGTTACCTGCAAAATACGATTGCCGATTTGCAGCTCTTCGACGACTTCCAGGCCTTTGCGCACGCGTCCGAAAATCGTGTAACGGCCGTCGAGATGCGGCTGATCCGAATGCGTGATGAACCACTGGCTGCCTTCAGTATCCGGGCCGGCGCTTGCCATGCCGACCATGCCGCGCACGTAACGCAAGCGATTGAACTCCGAACGGATGGCATAATCGGGGCCGCCCCAGCCGTCGCCGCGCGGGTCGCCGGATTGCATCACGAAGTTTGGCACGACGCGGTGAATGGTTTGGCCGTCAAAGAATTTTTTCTGCGCGAGCCGCACAAAGCTCAACACGGTCAATGGGGCCTCTTCGGGGAAAAGCGCGATCTGAAAAGCGCCGCGATCCGTTTTTATTTCCGCCCACGCGCCTTTTAGGCTTTTGATTTCTTCATAAGTGAAAGTTTGCGTGGAGGTAAAGCTTTTCGGCAAGCGCTCCGTATAGTCTTTCCCAGTCAACTTGCGCAGCGCCTCTGCGGCCGCGCGCGCGATGGATTTATCCGGCGTTTGCAGAGCCGTTTCCAAAAACGACTGCGCCGCGAGGCTGCCGCAATCTGCCAATGCGTCGAAAAACATTTTGGCCGTTTCTGCATCAAACGGCGAATGCAGCGTTCGATGCGCCGCGAGGATTGCTTCCGCGTGTTGCGCGCGCCTCACGGAGTCCGCGGCCAAGGCCTGCGCACCGAGCGCGAAAAGCACGGGGTCGCCGCTGTGCAAAGCGTCTAGATATATTGGCAACGCGCGATTTTGCGCAGAAATTTTCGACAAGGCTTCGAGCGCGGCAATACGAACCACGGTAAGTGAATCCCCGGCCAATTTTTCCAGTACTGGAAACACGTCTTCGCCTCCCAAACTGCCCAGCGTGTTCGCCAAAGCGGCGCGCAGATGCGGCGAATCTGCGGAAGCGAGCGGCAGCAAAAGCGGCAAGACTTCGGATTGCAGGAATTGCGCCAACGCGTGCGCCGCGGCTGCTTTTTCCTGCCAACTTATATTGCCACTACCGTTCTGCGCCGCGGGCGTGAGCCGCTCCTGCAGAAAAGCTCTGACCGGCTCGCTCTCGAAATTGACATTTGACTTACGCAATTGTTCGACGGCATTGCCGAGCGCCTGTAACGCCGTTATGCGCACGTGCTGGTTGACATCGGCCACGGGAAAATACTGCAGTGCCAACGCGCCGCGCGAAAAATCCAGCTTGCCCAGCGCAGCCGCGGCATTGACTCGCACGCGCCAATCATTGTCGTTGTGTGCGAGGTGTGTGAGCGGATTCAGCGCCGCGAAATCGTGCATCGCGCCTAGCGCACGTGCAGCCTGCATGCGAACGCGCGGACTTCGGTCATTGAGTGCGCTGCGCAGCGCCGGAGCGGTGGAGGAATCCGCCCTGCGCATCAACGCATAGGCCGCGCGCCAGCGTACTTCTTCGCCTTTGTCTTGCAATAATGCCACCAACTTTTCGCTTCCAAGCGGCGGTTTGATATTGCGTTGTGCGAGCCGGGCCAATACCAGTGCGGCCTCGGCGCGCACGATGGGAATGTCGTCTTCGAATTGTCGCATCAGCGTGGAGTCCGTTTCCTGCGGCAAGGAATCAACGGTGACTTTGCCGAGCGCTTCGATCAAGGTGAGGCGAACTTCCAAATCTTTTTCTTCGGAAAGCAATCTAATGATTGCTTTGTGGGTGAAAGGCTGCGCGAGCTGTCCGAGCGCAAAGGCGGCCTCGACGCGAACCTCTGGCGAGCTCGAGGACAACAATTCCACCAGCGTCGGTGCAGCCTCGGCCTCGCGCAAACGGCCAAGTGCGAGCGCGACCCGCTGCTTCACTTCCCAGCGCGGATGCAGCGTGAATTTCTGAAATTCGGCGACGGGCGCGCGTCTATCTTCCAGTTGCAAAATCTCTTGAAACTCTTTATCGTAGCTTTGGCATCCCCACATGAGCAAGAACACAAAAAGGGCGAGGGCCTTACGCATGATATTCTTTCCAAGATGTCGGTTCACGCAATAGCCGGGCATGTCATCGTGTGGATGAGAGTCGATTTGGCATATCCGCTTACGATGGTTCAATCGCAGCAAAGCGGAATGAGGTGAAAAAATTCGGCAGCAAGTTCGCCGGCATTGCGGGAACACTGCAGGCGGTGGGAAAAATCAAACCAGTACGCGCGTATGTCTTTCATTCGTTGCGGCCTTCTCGGGGTGATTATTGAATAGAATGATAATAACCAAGCGCGTACTAAAATGCAAGGCCTTTGGCGGCAGCGACCGGGCGTGGAAGGCGAGAGTATTGTGCGCGGGGAATTGTTGTTAAGATTTGTAAAACACCAATACACGAATTCTCTCATGCAGCAGCCGTGTGCTTGGTGTCATCATTGAAGTGAAGCTTGGTTGCGGCTCGTCCTATATGTTATCTTGCGAATAGTTCTTTGACATGTTATTCTTTGTTCTTCCAGAAGAGTTTTGCAACCTGTCTGTTATTCCTGTT
>JABWAN010000361.1 GCA_013361015.1 Candidatus Zhuqueibacterota bacterium
AACGGCGTGAGGTTGTCGAGGAAGATGAGCTTCATGAAATAAATTGGCTGAATATTGGCCGCTGATTGTTTTCAAGCGGCTGAGTTTCGTTCAGTTCCATTGATGTCGCTACTAACGCTTAGGGTTGTGATAAAACCCTAAGCGTTTTTTTTTTTTGCTTTGGTTTGCTGCCTCTGAAATGGGCAACGCAAAACGCTTGGCTCAATGGGCATGAAAGCTGCCGCAAACATTTTAGTACAGGGAACAATTCCACTCCCCGCACTGCATTCGCATCTTCCCAAGCCGACTTTAAGTTTTGAGCAAAGATACTCATCACGTGCATGAGTAAGCTTGTAGTGGCTTTGTATATCCTCTTTTCGAAGCGGCGGGAGGCCGCCACTTGAACCGCTTCGATATTTGTTTCTCAAACCACCTAACCAAGTGGAGGCGTTATGAAAAAGCAAGTTGTTGCGTTCGTGGGCTTCTTATTATTTTGTGCTGTTTCACTTTCCGCTGATTGTCCCACCACTGTGGCGGTGACTCTTCCGGCTTCCCAAACAGTGATGAGGAATTTCTGCCCGGAAAGTTCTGAAATCTACCATTTCAATTTCGTAGGAAACAACTCCGGCCAGTTCGTGATGTATTTTGACGATCCTACGACATCAACTAGAGTTGACTATATAAACGTCAGTAACGTCACGAGTTGGTCCAAAAGCTATAACTTGCTCGCCAATCATCAATACGAAGTGAATCTGTGGTCATCAGCAGGTGGATACTTTCTGGCTGAACCGCAGTAAACGCATCTTTGTTGCCAACGGCAACACCGCATACGCCATGTGTTTTGGCGCGAGCGATTATCCCGTCATTCAGAAATTTGTGCGCGTGGGTACGAGCGTTGAAGGCAAAGAAAGCAACTGGGCCTACGTCGAAACCTTCCAGCTTCACCAGAACTATCCGAACCCGTTTAACCCGCAAACCACGATTCCGTTCGATCTGCAAAAAACGGGACCGGTGCAGGTGAAAGTGTTTGATATGACCGGCCGCGAAGTCGCGACGTTGGTTGACAAAGTGATGCCTGCGGGCAGCCACAATTTGACCTTCGACGCGCACGGCCTCGCCACGGGAACGTATTACTATCGCCTGATGTTCAGCGGACAAACGTTGACGAAGCGGATGTTGTACGTAAAGTAAGGAGCCAAAAAAGATAAGGGGTCAAAGAGCCAACGGCTGCTTGCAGCCTGGTTCGGCCGCGATTAAAATTTAGAAGGGCATTCGAAGTTTTGTTCGAATGCCCTTTTTGTTTTAAGCCGAGCAGCAAAATTATGCTTGCGTGTCTCGTGCGGGTTTTTATCTTGGAAGAAAAGACAACGCTGCTATTAAGATCTGCGAACCGCCTATTTTAATAAGAAAAGGAGGCTGTTATGATAACGAAGGAACAGCTTCATTCGGAAATTGACAACCTGAGCGACGAATACAACGATGAGTTGTATAGCGTGATCAAAAGTTTTGCCGCGGTAAGAGGCAATGGCCGCAAGCCGAGCTTCATGTCGAAATTGAAAAGCATTAAAATTGACGCCCCGGAGGATTTTGCCGCCAATCTTGAATTGTATATGAATGGAGAAAAGCGTGTCGAACCGCATCTTCGTTGACACCCTGTTTGTCGTGGCGCAGATCAACCAGTGCGATCAATATCACGAAGTAGCCTCCGCATTAGCCGATCAATTTGAAGGCTATCCGTTGCTCGTCACGGATGTCGTGCTCCTTGAAATCGGCAATGCTTTGGCGCGCGGTTTCAGGAAGGAAGCGGTGGAAGTGATAGAGAATTTCCTCACCGCGGAGGAAGTGAAAGTAGCTCGCCTCACACCGGCTTTGTTCGAACTGGCCTTTGCCGAGTATAAGACATTTCAAGACAAGGAATGGGGCTTGATTGATTGCGTTTCTTTTGTAGTCATGCGCCAGGAAGGAGTCAGCCAAGCCTTGACTTTTGATCATCATTTTGAGCAAGCCGGATTTCAGGCGTTGATGCGCTAAACAGCGAAGGATAAATGAAGTGCCGCGCACTTTCGAAGTGCATGGCACTTTCGTCCGCATGAAGGGCGCAAGGCAAAAATTGTAAATTCGTCTTGCGCCCTTTTTTTATGCCAATATTTGATCAACAGAAGCGAAAGTTGCGTTTGCATCCGTGTCCCCAGCACGTTATATTGCGCTGCAATTCTACCACGTAAAGCGGCAACCATGCAAAACCGGCGCGTGAAAACGCCAACGCTTTTTGCAAACCACGCGCGCAACATGAACGTTGCAGCACTTTTTCTCCCGCACCGGCCACAGAGCTTTTTTTGAAGAAGAAACCAAGCAAGGAACATGTTCACCTCCAATCCCAACTGGTTCGACTCCATTGAAAAAATCTGGGACCAAGTTTTCTGGGGCAACAGCGTAAGAGACTGGTCCACGGCGTTGGTCACCATGGTCGCGACCTTTCTTATTCTGTACGTCGCGAGAGGCCTCACCGTTCGGCGGCTCTCCGTGTTCGCGCAGAAGACGCAAACCGAGGCTGACAATTTCATCGTCGAGCTGGTCAAACGAACGCGGTCATTCTTTTTCCTCGGCCTGGCCATGTACTTTGGCTCGCGTGTTCTGGAGCTTTCCGAATCTGCCAATAAAGTTTGGCGCGGCTTCATAGTCCTCACCGCGCTGCTGCAAGCCGCACTATGGTGCAATGCTCTGGTGACGCTGGGGGTCAAACATTACACAAAACAGCGCCTCGCGCAGGATGCAGCAAGCGTGACCACGATTGCGGCCCTCGGCTTTCTGATTCGCATCGTATTGTGGTCGATCATCGCGCTGCTCGCGTTGGATAATCTGGGCGTGAACGTCACCACGCTCGTGGCCGGCCTTGGCATCGGCGGCATTGCCATCGCGCTCGCGGCGCAAAGCGTGCTCGGAGATCTGTTTGCTTCACTCGCTATCGTACTGGACAAGCCGTTCGTGCTAAACGATGAAGTCATTGTGGGTGAGTTTCGCGGACGCATAGAGCACATCGGTCTGAAGACCACGCGCCTGCGCAGTTGGTCCGGCGAAGAGCTGGTTTTCACGAACAGTGATTTGCTGCAAAGCCGTATTCGCAATTTGCAGCGCATGCGCGAGCGCCGTGTCGCTTTTGTATTGGGTGTAACCTATCAAACTCCCTACGATAAGCTCGCGCGGCTACCCGAGTTGCTCAAGGAGATTGTCCTTGCGCAGCCGCTCGTGCGCTTCGAGCATGCGCATTTCAAAGCCTATGGCAGCTTCGCATTGGAATTCGAAATCATTTATTACGTGCTGCGGCCCGAGGCGAATTCTGCGGCAGACGTGCAACAACTCATCAATTTCGCGATCTTCAAACGCTTTCAGGAAGAGCAGATCGAGTTCGCGTATCCGACACAGACGGTCTATCTGCAGCCCAATGTTTCCACCGCCAACCTTCTTTCGAAGGAGAACGAGGTGAAGGCCGGCGCCGCCGCATGAATTCGCGCAGGGAGAGGAATGACAGGCTGCCGCTGAGGCCTTATGCGGCGTTGCACGCCTGGGCGGAAGGTCGTGAGAGGGGGGGAAATACGGAGCAGTGAAGTGTTGGAGCAATGCCAAGCGCGAGCCAGCTCCCCAAGACTCCACTACTCCAAGAGGCGATGACGCTTTACTTTTCGTCGGGGTTGACCATCTTATAAACCCACGCAGCGAGCGCGCCACCCACGAAATTGCCCACCAGGAAAATCCAGATATTGCTCACCGTGCTCAACCCCATCACCGTAATGCCGCATGCGACCGCAGGATTGTACGCGCCGCCGGAAATCGCGCCGCCCGCGTACGCGCCCACCACCACCGTGAAGCCGATGGCGAGGCCATAATAACTATTGCCCGCGTTCTTCGAAGAAGTGGCAGTATTGAGCACAACATAGCACAACGCGAAAGTGAAAAGCACTTCGTTCAACAGCGCTTTGACAACATCGGGCGAGGCTGCAACCACGGACGCGCCGCTTTTGTTAAAGCCGGTAAGGAGCGCCGCTATGACGCCGCCGAGCACTTGCGCGATCATATAGGGCGCAACGTCTTTTGCCGCACATTTGCCGCGCAAGAACACTGCAAGCGTGACCGCTGGATTATAATGCCCGCCGGAAAGATGGCCGCCGGCATACACCATCACCATCAGCGTTGCGCCGATTGCCAACGGCGCCATGACGCCCGCGCCGCCCGGTTCGATCACGCTGAGACCGACCACCAGCACGAGAAAAAAAGTGCCGATGAACTCTACCAGATACTTTTGCATATACTTCCTCCTCCGAATGGGTTAATAAAAATGTGGATTGGAGCATCAATCTCAGAAAAATTTTGCTCAAAAAATTTCTCAGGGCGCCGCGGTTTCCAAACAGGACTTGAGCGTATCCCATCCCACATTCCCGCCGCTTACGATAATGCCGACGTGCCGGTTATGCCAGCCCTTTTCATTTTTCAATGCCGCAGCCACGGGCACTGCTGCGGTTGGCTCAATCAAAATCTTCATGCGTTCGAGCACGAGCAGCATTGCGCGTTTGATTTCTTCTTCCGTCACCAATAACACGCCGGCGAGGTGCTCGCGCATAATTTGAAACGTGACCTCACCCGGACTGGTAACTTGCATGCCGTCGGCGATCGTCTTTGGAACGGGAATGGTCACTCGCGCATTGCGTTGCAGCGATAAGAAAGTATCATTCGCAGACTCGGCTTCGACGCCGTAGATTTCTGCACGCGGCGCGAGGTGGTGGAGTGCAATCGCGCAACCGGAAATCAAGCCACCGCCGCCGACCGGAGCGAGCAGAACTTCAAGCTGCGGCGCTTGTTCATAAAACTCGAGTGCCGCGGTGCCTTGCCCGGCAATGACGTGGGCATGATCAAAGGGCGGAATGAGCACGCGGCCTTCGCGGGCTTGAATCTCTTTGGCAATCGCGGCGCGATCCTGTTTATAGCGATCGTATAAAACCACTTCGGCGCCGTAACCGCGGGTGGCCGCCAGCTTCGCGGGCGGTGCATCGAGCGGCATTACGATCTTCGCCGGCACTTGCAGTAGCGCCGAGGCCAGCGCGACGCCTTGCGCGTGATTGCCGGAGGAAAAAGCCACCACGCCGCGTTGTTTCTCTTCCGCGGAAAGCTGCGCGATGGCATTGTACGCGCCGCGAAATTTGAACGCACCCACGCGTTGGAGATTTTCACATTTGAAATAGAGCTGATTGCCGGTGAGTTGATTGAGAAAAGACGAAGTGAGCACCGGCGTGCGATGCGCCACCGGCTGCAAGCGCTGCGCAGCCTCCTGAATAGCGGAAAAAGTGATGATCATGGGCGGACATTTTCCTTGACTTTGTAGGGCTTGATTGCTATAATTCGCGCGTTCTTGACGAACATTACGGCTGCAATGTAAAAAATTTTGCACAAAGCACAAGGGCGATTAGCTCAGCTGGTTAGAGCGCTGGTCTCACATACCAGAGGTCGGTGGTTCGATCCCACTATCGCCCACTCTCTAAAGCTCATTACGACATCCTTCAAAACGCACGGACCAAGTAAGCAGATGGCAGGAAATAGGATGCGCGATGAGTTTTCTTTTTTCCACCCGTAGTCACGCCTCGTATTACTCACAGTTTTAATTCCGTCGAATCTACTGGCAAGCTTTCTCTTGTCGGTCTTGTTCCATTTTAAAAGAAAGGAGCGCAACGCCACACTTTTAAAGTTCTTCAAGCTTTTGGGTAACTGCTTACGCTGGTACACTCGTGAAGACTTCACCAGCACAACCTCATGAACTGCATCGGTCCAACAGGAAAGAGAGTACCTATGTCTGCCTCCCGAATTCCGGAGCCGCTTCCGAAAATTCTGGTCATCGAAGATGACTGCGACCATTTGGAATTGTTGTCGCACGTTTTGAATAAGTACGCGGTCACGCTTCGCCTCGCCCAATCCGGCCTCGCGGGCTGGAAAATTCTGCAATCTGAAAAGATCGATCTCGTCATTCTCGATTATTCCCTGCCGGATTTGGATGGTCTCACCCTTCTCAAAAGAGTGCGCGCCGCATTTATGCGTCGCCCGATCGTGATGCTCACGACTCACAACGAACATTGGCTGAAAGAGGAAGCCTGCCGCCACGGAGTTAATTATCTCGTGCACAAAACTGCGGTGGGAAGTTTTCTGGCAAAGTTGGGAGATATCGTGGCGCAAGAATTGGGATTGCGAAAGAAAAGCAAGCCCCCCTCGGTTATGGGCGTGCGTGATTTCACCGCGTTTCTGCAA
>JABWAN010000362.1 GCA_013361015.1 Candidatus Zhuqueibacterota bacterium
AAGCCGGATATGAAAGGCCCGATCTTGTGTTTCGTCGGTCCTCCGGGCGTGGGTAAAACTTCATTGGGCCGCTCGATTGCGCGCGCGCTCGGGCGCAAGTTCGTGCGCATCTCCCTCGGCGGCGTACACGACGAGGCCGAAATTCGCGGACATCGCCGGACATACATTGGCTCGCTGCCGGGCCGCATCATTCAAGGCTTGAAGCGCGTGGGGGTGAACAATCCCATTTTCATGTTGGATGAAATCGACAAAGTCGGCGCGGATTATCGCGGCGACCCTTCTTCCGCGTTGTTGGAAGTTTTGGATCCCGAACAGAATTTTTCGTTCAGCGATCACTATCTCGAAGTGCCGTTCGATCTTTCCAAAGTCATGTTCATCGCGACCGCGAACCTGGAGGATCCGATACATCCTGCGCTCAAAGACCGTTTGGAGATGATCGAGTTGCCCGGTTATACCGCGGAGGACAAAATCCGCATCGCGGAAAAATTTCTCATTCCGAAACAGCTTGAAGCCCACGGCTTGAAAACCGAGCACGTGCGCTTCGAGCCGGACGCGCTCACGCACGTCATCACTTCGTATACGCGCGAGGCAGGCGTGCGCAATCTCGAACGTGAAATCGCGAATATCTGTCGCGGCATCGCGCGCGAGATCGTCGAAAAGCGCACGCAAAGCGCCGAGCCTTCCACCAACGGCGAAGAACAGAAAGCGGTTGCCAAGGACGACCTCGCAAAATATCTGGGCGTCATCAAATTCTTCTCGGATGCCAAAGAACGTGTGAGCCGTAACGGTGTGGCAACCGGCTTGGCGTGGACGCCGGTCGGCGGCGATATCTTGTTCGTGGAGGCCACGAAGATGCGCGGCAAGGGCGGCCTGACGCTTACCGGGCAATTGGGCGACGTGATGAAAGAATCGGCGCAGGCTGCACTTTCTTTCATCCGCAGCAAAGCCAAGCTGCTTGATATTGAAGAAGAGATTTTCGACAAGATCGACATTCACATTCACGTGCCCGCGGGCGCGATTCCGAAAGACGGCCCAAGCGCGGGCGTGACCATGTTCACGGCATTGGTGTCCCTGCTCACCGATCGTCTCGTTGCGCACGATATCGCCATGACGGGCGAGATTACCTTGCGCGGTTTGGTGCTGCCCGTGGGCGGCATCAAAGAGAAAGTGCTCGCGGCGAAGCGCGCGGGCATCAACAAGGTTATTTTGCCGGAGAAGAATCGCAAAGACCTCGAAGAAATTCCGGAGCACGTGCGTGACACGATGACGTTCAGTTTTGTGGGTGAGATGGAAGACGTAATCAAGCTGGCGCTCAGTCGCCGCCCACGCCGCCCTCTGGATGAGAAAACCGTTTTGAACAAGCCGCAGCCCGCGGTAGCGTGAAATTCTCTTGAACTAAAATAAAAGCCCCGCGATCGGCGTGATTGGAGCGCGGGGCTTTTTTGTTTGTGCGATTGCACACTGGGTTTTTACAGGCCGAATTGCATGCCCACCGTAAGCATGTAGAAGTCGCTGTCAAGCTGCACGCCGGGCACCTGATCAAAATCATAATTCAGAAAAACGTAACGAATATCCCCGGCGAGCTTTGTGCGCTTCCCGATGGGAAGCTCCAAACCGCCGCCGAAATGCCAGCCGACTTCCTGCCGGGTGTCTTCCACGGCAATTCTAGGATTGGAAGAAGCATACTCGAACTTGGTGTTGTACCATCCTGCGCCCACTGCGCCGTACACGATTGGCAACGGATAAATCATACCCGTCACCATCACCGGCCAGCTTCGCACCGTGAGATTGCCTCCGGAAAACTTTTCCTGGCGATAGTTGATGGCGCCTTCCACGCCGAAATTCGAACTCAGTTTCAAGCGCAAGGCAGCACCCGCCATCATTTTTCCTTCCTCCGCGCCTTGCGCTTTTTGATATCCGATTTGCGGACCGAGGCTGAAGTCTTGCGCCTCGGCGCTTCCCGCCAGCAATGCGGCCATTGCAAGAGCGGCGAACTTCATGAAAAAGTTTTTAGACATTTGCAATTCTCCTTCTTTCATTCTTTGTAATTGGCAGCCGGCGGTGTGCCGAGCTTTTCGTTGCGCAACGGCGGCGTCAACTGCCTTGCCAAAGCCATTTTGATTTGAAGCTTGATGGCCCGTGCCTCCAGGTCATCCAATTGCGCATGAATCTGTGCTTCGGAAGTTGCCGGTTTGGATTGCAGCGCACGTTCATAGCGATTGCAGCCCAACAGCGCCGTGGACAACAGTAGTGCGAGCAAAAAGAGTATGCGTCTCATGATTCAGACTCCTTATCTTCGAGCAAGATTGAAGAGCGTTTTGAGTGCAACGACGGTTGCAGCCGGTGCAAGAAAGAGCAGCAACGCGGCGTAAACTCTCGCGAGCAACATCCCGACTTCCGGCAACGCTTTGATCTGGGGAATGACAAAGGCCGAGATGATTATCAACCCGATGGCAACGAGCATGAAAGTCTGCGTTTCTCGCTGCGCAATATTGAGATAACCAACAGCAAGCCCTAGAATCGTCAAGACCGGAAAAATCCAGTTGTGCGAAATGAATCCCGCAATCACGCAGGTTACCACACCTGCCAAGAAAACGATGCCGCCGATCTTTTTCATTTGCTCCTCCTGTCGTTTTCTCGACACTGAAGATGGTTTGCTTTGTTTGTAGATGAAAGAAAGCATCGTGTTGGTTCCTAGCTTGAGTTCAGCTTCCCTGCCGCGTCTATGTGATTTGATGCAAGTTTTAATGCTGGCGCATATCATCATTACAATGATCGTACCATTGGAATAGCACGGGCTTTTGTGCGTCCTGCACGCTTATTTCAATGAGTTTGGCGCAGGGTGAAACAAGGCAACCGCGCAACACTGTGCTTATCCCGCCTCGGAGCTGTGTAGTTTTTGCAGAAGCAACTACAGCAACGATATAACTTTTACTCCCTACATTTTTGCGCACGTAGAATTGCGAGGCGCCAACCAATGAGTGGATTACGAGAAGGGCTCGGGCCTTGCAAACTGCGGGTTTGGCCAAGTCAATGCAAGATTAGGATACGCAGAGAATGAAAAGTGAAAACAGAGTGCGGGCGGCATTGACTCAACGGAGGAGAATTAAAAATGGAAGTGCGGGCTTTCATCTCTGCGAGGCGCGAGCATTTGAAAGATCGCGCTCTGTCGCGCGATGAGGCTCGCAGTCAAGGGGAGAAATGATTCTTGTAAGGTTGATCTTGGAACCGAGCAACGCGAAATGGGGGATTTCTGAAAGTGCGTTCCCGGTGAGCAAATACGTGAAGCATGCCGCCGGTTGGCAACGTGTATAGATCTTCACACGTTTGGAATCGGCGGCACTCAAGTTGAGACGTGCATGCAGCGTTGGTGAGTATCCCTACAAAACTCAGAACACCAGCGCTGTGGTGAGAGCGTAGCTGCGCAACGGCTCGATGTTGCGCTCTACCTGCGTGTAGTTGAATTGAAAAACGTTGTAAGCGTTGAGCGTAATTTCGACCGGCTTCCTTCTCCAGCCGGCGCGCAAGTTTGTGACCTTTTGCGCAACGCGCGGGTCGTCCTCGTAAACACGTACACGCTGCACGCGACTGACATAGCGCGAATCGGCGCCGAAGGAAAATTTTCCCAAGTTCAGCGTGGCCGTGCCCGTGAGCAAATGTTTCGCGCGATAGGCGAGCGGCTCATTGAGTTTTTCGATGGCGCCGGTTTGGCTGTTGCGGCGCTCCAATTCCCGCGCATCCAAATACGTGTAGCTGGCGCCGAAGTTAATTCGCTTCAGCCACAAGCTGCCGTTGACTTCCAACTCCGCACCGCGAATACGCGCGCGGTTGAAGTTTTGAAATTGAATGACCTGCACACTGCGCTTGGTGACGAAATCACCTTCGATCAAATCATCATAAGCGCTCCAAAACAGCGCGGAGTTCACAAGGAAATTGCTCAGCACAAATTGCGCACCGACTTCGTGCGACCACGCAGTTTCCGAACCCAGATTGGGATTGGGAATCACCGTGAATCCGCCCGCGCGCGTGCATGTGAACATCTCCGCCATCGTTGCGGCGCGAAAACCTCTGCCCGTGGAAAGCCGTAAACTGCTGCGCGGGGAAAGCCGATAGACCAAGCCGAGCCGCGGATTGAGGTGATATTCTTTTAAACCGGTGTCGACGTAGTTGTGGTCGAAGCGCAGGCTGCCCGTGGCGGTGAACACCGGATTCGGGCGCCATTCGTGCTGCACGTAGCCTGCGAAGGAACGGCCGTCGTGCTCGCCGTACAAAGTCGCATCGATGAAATTCAGCGTGGCCGCGCCGCCAAACGTCGTCGCATGTTTTGCGCCCCATTCGTAATCAAATTGCGCTTCGAAATCATTCTTATATGCACGCACGTGAATCGTATCACCATGCGTGAGGCAGAAGGGGTTGGCCACGTCATCCGCAAGCCGATTGTCAAAGCCGTTGGTGTAATAAGCGTTGCGCAATTGCAGCGTCATCTTTTGGTTCAACAAGGTCCGATACGTGCCGCCGATTTGCAATTTCTTCGAGAGCGTTACGTCGCCGGTAGCATCGGGGTCAACTTCATAGGGGTCGTTTTCACTTTTCCACGCGATGACGTCGCCGTGACGGTCGCGCGCGTAATTCGCATAAGCCGTCAAATAGGAGGTGGGCGAAAAATTGTATTTCGCTTTCAGATAACCGCTGAAACGATGATAGTGGCCGTTTTGCTGATAGCCGGTGGACTCGCGGCGTCCGAGCGAGCCGCGCAACTTGAGATTGCCGATCGCGCGCGAATGCGAAACGTCTTGATTGTTGTAACTGAGCGTACGTTCCGTCCATTGCCATTCGTCATAATAGGCATCATCGTAAATACCGGCGGAGTTGCGCAGCACGGTCACAGGTTTCTCGCTGGGATCTTTGGTAATGACATTGATGACGCCGCCGAGCGCATTGCTGCCATACAGCGAAGAGGCCGCGCCTTTGACGACTTCAACGTGATCGATCTCATTGGGAGGGAGCGCATCCCATTTGATATCTCCGCTATCACCGGGCAACATCGGCACGCCATCCACCAGCAATAAAACGCGTGTGCCCGCACCGCGGCTGAAACCGGACGAGCCGCGAATGTTGATTTGTCCGCCCATCAAATTCACGCCGGGAATGAATTCCAACATGCGATCCACGGTCACAAAATTCTGCTCTTGCAGGCGCAGTGCGCCGACCACGCTGACACTCGCAGGCGTTTCCAAAAAAGATTGCGCTCTGCGGCTCGCAGTGACCACAACTTCCGGAACGTCAATCGTGGTTTGGCTGAGCAGAAAATTGAGCCGCACGGTATCGCCCGCCGACACTTTGATGCTGGAAACCACATTGGGCAAATAACCAATAACCGTGGCCCGCAATCTATACGTTCCCGGCGGCACGGCACGAATGAGGTATATGCCATTGATATCGGAGGCAGCGCCGAGCGTCGTCCCCTCGAGAATCATGTTGGCGCCGGGCAGCGCCGTGCCTGTGCCTTGTTCTTTCACCGTGCCGACGATCACGCCGCGATCGGTCTGGCCCAATAGCGTTTGAGCAAATGCGAAAACCGTTGCGAGCAAGAAGAGCGTGCGCGATAATGAAGAAGATTTATTCATGAGGGCTTCTACCTGGCTTTTCGATTGAGCAGCAAGCAGTGTTGATTGTGAGGCGATGGTTGCTGAAGCCGTGAGTGACGGTTTGGTCTTTGGATGATTTCTCAAACTCTGGCAGCCGCGTTCTGTTTGCGGTTTGCCTCGGCAAGATTCGTTGCGGCTTCGAGATCAAAAGCGATGGGTTTGGTAACGGCATGTCATCGCTTTTTCCTGTTTGATTAATTTTAGGCATAAGCAGGGCTGCAGCCTTTACGGCAAGATGGGCGAAGCCGGCGAGAGGATCGCAAAATCTGCGACAATGTCGATGCCGGTCAGCATGCGTTGGGAGGGCACTGCGATGGACACAGGTACGCGCTGCGTTCCCGGCTGCGCATACATTCCCAGCGTATCCAGCCCGCTGAAATCGTTCGCCGCATTCCGCTTTACCGGCTTCCATGCCAGCACGACCCATCCATATTGCCCGGCACGCAAGGTCATTTCATAATCATAGCTATTGACGAAACGCGGCAAGGTGTCACTGAACAGCGGCGGATTGATTGGAATATCGAAAACCGTGGCCGGCAATTTTTTGAAAATTGCCAAACGCACCCATTCCGTGGAATCCGGCCACGCCCCGAGGTAGGTGATGCGTCCGGAAATGC
>JABWAN010000363.1 GCA_013361015.1 Candidatus Zhuqueibacterota bacterium
CGCACTGGAGTTGAGCCAAGCCGGACTCGCGCAAAACACGCGAGACGATGTCGAAATTCCGACCTCACAAAACCGCGATTGCTTTTCTTTCCTCGCGCTGCTATTTTGATTTTGCAAGCACCGCACAAAGCAAAGGACTTTTCCATGCCGCACGATTCCACCTCCGCAACTCTTCTCACCAATCTCAAAGAATGGTTGCCGACTATCGGTACGGTCATCGGCATTCTCGGCGGCCTTGCGGGACTGGCCATGGCGTTCTTCACCAAAGTGCTGCCGTGGTGGCGCACGAAGCGCGACCGCCGCTCGCTCGAAAAACATTTCGGCGCGGATCTGTATTCCGCGGGTATCATCGAGCGTTCGACGCAGTATTACATTCAGCCGTACTGCCGCAGCGTTGACCCCGCGGGCGCGGAAGAGCCGCGTTTGGTTTATGGCGCGAAGGAAAATCTGTTCGAGGCCGTGGATAGCATGCTCGCGAGTCCCACGGAGTATCGTTACCTAATTCTGCTCGCGGATTCGGGCATGGGCAAAACTTCTTTCTTGCTGAATTATTACGCTCGGCATTTGCGCCAACGCCGTCGCAAATGCGAGCTGGCGCTCATGCCGCTCGGTATTCCGGAAGTGGATAAGCGCATCGAAGAAATCAAAAAGCGCAACCCGCCCAAGAACACAGTGCTCTTTCTCGATGCACTCGATGAAGACACGCTCGCCATCGTCGATCACGCCGCGCGCTTGCGCGATCTGCTCGAACTCACGCGCGACTTTCAAAAAGTGCTCATCACCTGCCGGACGCAGTTCTTCCCCAAAGAAGAAGAGATTCCCAAAGAGACCGGCATCGTGCGCATTGGCCCGCGTTCCGCGGGAGAGAAGGCGCAATATGCTTTTCACAAACTCTATCTCATGCCTTTCACCGACGAGCAAGTGCAAGCTTATCTCAAACGCCGTTATTCTTTTTTGAAAAAGAAAAAGCGCGCCCTCGCGCAAGACATGGTCGCGAAAATTCCCAACCTCAGCGTGCGCCCCATGCTGCTCGCGCACATTGACGACCTCGTGCGCAAAGGCAGAGTGATTACGCACACGTTCGAGCTGTATGAAGACATGATCGAAGCGTGGTTGGAGCGCGAAGAGGGCATCCTTCCGGGTTTGCACAAAGAGCCGCTGCGCCAATTTTCCGAGCGCTTGGCCGTTGATCTGCACATGAACGCCAAACACCGCGGCGCAACGCATCCCTCGCGAGGAGTTGACAACGGTGGCAAAGCAATGGAACATCCCGCTCGAAGATTGGGTGCTCTCCGGCCGCTCCTTGCTCAACCGCGACGCGGAGGGCAACTACAAGTTCGCGCACCGGTCGATTATGGAGTATCTCGTGGTGAAGGGCTTCGTTGATGACGACAAAGCGTATGGTGGTTTGTTGTGGACAGATCAAATGAAAGCTTTTCTTTGGGCAGTGATTCAGCGCAACGTTGCCACTAAGACCCCATATCTTTCAACCCCAAAGCCGTTGACCTAAGCGGATTACGGCTTGCTTTGCGCTCGCAAGCCATTGAAGATTTGAGTGCAGACGATGTTAAAGTCATGCTTATGCAGCGCGGCTTTTTCGATAGATTTTTGCACAAAGCCGGTAAGGGCATTCCTCATCTCTATGATTCAAACACGCATAAAGGACTCGTGACCGACCATTCCACCGGATTGATGTGGCAGCAATCATCGGTCTCTCCCAAGTTTTTGTGCTTTGCGCAGCTCGAGGAATATGTAAATGAGATGAACCAGAAGCAATTTGCAGGTTTTAGCGATTGGCGTTTGCCGACTTTGGAAGAAGTAATGTCTCTCATGGAGTGTAAAAGAAAGAATGGGGACTTCTATATCAACCCGATTTTTGAGCACAAAAACCCGTGGACTTGGACTGCGGATATGTCGAGTACGTCATCGCATTGTTGGATTGCGGATTTCTTCAATGGGCGTTGCGGTGAACTTCATGTGCAGAGCCCTGGGTGTGTTCGGTTAGTGCGCTGAGGACAATCTTGACCCTTTGATCATTTGAGTTATTTGATCATTTAAAATAGCGCAACGCAAAACCGGAAAGCAATGAAGGGACAAGAAACCAGCAGAGGGATCCCCTGCTCGGGAGCGCGGATGCGAGTTTTTGTTGAGGAGAGAACAAGAAATACGGCGCTTCGACATCAAACTTTGAATACAAGCTCAGTGTGACGCGCATCAAAGTCAAGATGAACGACCGGCGCAGTTTTGAAGAGCAAGCTTCTGCCAACCAAAGCTTGACGACTTGAGTTGATAGCAACGAAAGGGCTACTCCGCCAATTCTTGACGCAAAAAACGAAGAAGCCGATTTCCTTTACATTTCCAGTACTATCGACCATGGAAACACGTAGGGGCTTTGCAATGAAACGAAAGCTTTGCCCTAAATGCGCGGATTCATCTTCGAAGTCACGAGAGTTTTGTGCGAGCAGGCCGTTTTCCACAAGCAGATCGTAATCAAAATAAGCGTCGATCGCGCCCGTATCAAAATCAGCGGTCAACTCGATTGCGCCGCGTGCGCCTTCCAATTTGATTGGAAGGGTGGGATAATCATCGTCAGGCTCAACAGTGTGATGCCACGCAGAGAATTCTTCAATTAAAAAGAGCCGCGGATTGAAGAAGGCAAAAGGATACTTGCCGTATCGTTCACAGAGCGCATCGAATTCGCGCTCCTGCGGTAGCCGCTGAATTGTAGGACCGTGCGCGATGACTTTTCCGTCGATTACCATCAGCCACGCTGCGTCCAACTCTTTAAAACGCCATTGTAGCCAGAGCGCGTTGGATTTTTTTGCACTATCAAGGTATTGAAAACGCTCTTCCGGTGACCAGGCTTCATATTGTGCGACACTGACATTGGCGCTCACGAATCCGTCTTCGTGTGAAGGAGCAGGGCTTTCGTTCGCACGAGCCTCTTGAAGCACCGCGAGTGTGTATACTACGGCCTGCTCGGCTTTGGTGTCCAATTCGCCGAATTGTTTGCGCACTTTATTTAGAACGGCTTCTGTGGTCATCGTCTCTGGCGTCATGGCTTACACCTCAAAACTAGCTAGAAAAATTGATTTTCCTGGTTTGTCTTTGGTTGTTTAATTATGGGCAAGCTACGTAATGATTGTCGAAAAGTCAACTAGGTCAAATCAGAGATACAAAAGTAGTCTGCAATATCTGAGTATGAATGGAAGCACGGTCATGCAAAGCGAAAACCTCCCTTTCCGAATCATACAGAAACATTACGCGCCCATGAGCGAATCGTATCGCATTTTGGTGATTCACAGCGTGCTCGTCGCGAACAAAGCTTTGGCGATTGCAACGGCATATCAGCAACGCCACCCTGAAGTTGCACTCGATCTCCGTTTCCTCGAAGAGGCGGCATTGTTGCACGATATCGGCATCTTCCGTTGCCATGCGCCGGAGATTCATTGTTTCGGCGCGGAGCCGTATATCAAACACGGCATTATTGGCCGCGCAATTTTGGAAGAGGAAGGATTGCCGCGGCATGCCTTGGTGTGCGAACGGCATACGGGCGCGGGCCTCACGAAAGAAGACGTGCGCGCACAACAACTGCCTTTGCCAATGCGCGATTATCTGCCGCTTTCGTTCGAAGAGAAAATAATTTGTTTGGCGGATAGGTTCTATGTGAAAGAGCCGGCGGCACTGTATCGGCCCTTGTCGCTGGAGAGAATTGGAGAAAAGATGGCGCAGTATGGTGCAGAGGCATTGGCGCGATGGAAGGAATTGAGAAGCATGCTTGCAGAGTGACAATGATGCCAAACGCTCTTCTCCAGAGTGCGTGCCGCTAAATATTGAACTCTGCATTTGCAAGCTGAATGAACCGCTCCTGCACGGAAATTTTTTCCTGCCCTGCTGCCGGCCGGCGGCGCACGTAGTGTCCGTCCGGCTGGCAATCCCATGCCGAGCTATTGTCGCTTTCATACACGTCCAGAATTTCCGCGAGTTGCTGTTTTACTTCCGTGCTTAAAACTGGAATGATCGTTTCGACACGGCTGTCGAGATTGCGCTTCATCCAATCCGCGGACCCGATGTAATATTCGTGGCTGCCGCCATTCACAAAATGATAAATGCGGCTGTGCTCGAGAAATCTCCCCACCACACTGAACACGCGAATCGTTGCCGACATCTCCGGCACGCCGGGGCGAAGACAATTCAAGCCGCGCACATTGAGCACGATCGGCACGCCCGCGCGACTGGCGCTGTACAGCTCTTGAATGATGTCGGGATCCTGCAATTGATTCATCTTCGCGCGGATGCCGCACGGACGTCCGGCTTTGGCGTGCTCAATCTCGCGGCGAATCATCGCAACGAAATGAGCGCGCATATGCTTGGGCGCGACGATAAGCTTGCGATAGTGATCATAAGGCGTCGCGCCGGTGAGTTCATTAAAGAGCGCCGCAACGTCTTCGCACAATTCGGGGTCGCAAGTGAGGATGCCCAAATCCTCATATACACGTGCGGTGCCAGTGTGATAATTCCCGGTACCGGCGTGAATATAGCGCCGTACGATGCCGCGCTCTTCGCGCACCACCAGTGCGAGCTTGACATGGGTTTTCAGTTTGGGCACGCCATAGCTCACGTGCACGCCCTCGCGTTCCAGCAATTGTCCCCACGCAATATTCGGCGCTTCATCAAAGCGCGCGGTGACTTCTACGAGCACGGCCACCTGTTTGCCGCGCCGGGCTGCTTCCGACAAGGCTAACACGATGGGCGAGTCGCTGCTGGTGCGATAGATCGTCAGCTTAATCGCGAGCACGTCGGGGTCGATGGCGGCCGCACGAATGAACTGGAGCACGGAGGTGTCGAAACTGTGATAGGGATGGTGCAGCAAAATGTCGCCGCGCCGGATTTTTTCGAAGACGGCTTTGCTACTGTCGGCGGGCAGATCGCGCAAGCGCGGCGGCGTCACGGGTTGATGCACGGGATAGCATAGCTGTGCATTGTCTTCGGCTTTGAAACTCGAAAAATCGCGCAGGCCGATAAAATAGTCGCTGGGATAAATATCGTCGGCTTGAATCTGAAGTTGGGTTGCCAGCCACTTCTGCAATTTTTCTGGCATCTCTTGCTCAACTTGCAAACGCACCACGCCCGCAAAACGCCGCGCTTTCAATTCGTTCGTTACCTGTCGAATGATGCTGCCGGGCATGAGTGGCGTATCGGGATCACTTTCGCTGAGTTCTTCCGGCGCCGCTTCTTCGCCCTCTGCGCCGCGCGTGACGCGGAAGACGTACGTTTTGATGGCCTCGGCGTTGGGAAAAAGTTGCCCCAAGTTTTCCGCGATGACTTGCTCCAAAGGCACGAAGCCCGCACCCTCCGGCAACGGCACCCAACGCGGACGATTGTTCGGCACTTTGATACGAAGAAAACGTTTGCTCCCTTTTTTCTTTTCCGGAATTTGCACGGCCAGGTTGAGGCCGAGGCTGCTGATAAAGGGAAAAGGATGTTGCGCATCGACTGCCAGCGGCGTGAGGATAGGCTGCACCGAAGAGCGAAAATACTCCTGCAAGTACTCACTCTGTTTCTTGTTCAATTCCACGTAGTCCCAAATCGGAAGTCCGGCCTTCCGCAAGGCCGGGCGGATTTCCTCCCGCATGACACGCGACAATATGTTGATTTGGTGAAGCAGCTCTTTGCGGCAGGCTTTCATTTCCTCGTTGGGCTTCATGCCATCGAGGGAGGCTTTTTCCACGCCTTGTTTGAGCATGCGCTTCAAGCCGCTCATGCGTTTCATAAAGAATTCGTCGTGCAGCATGCCGATTATGCCGGCGAAACGCACGCGTTCGAGTAAGGGTTGCTCCCGATCTTCGACTAAAGCGAGCACACGGCGCGCGAAATTTAACCAACTCAGCTCGCGATTGAGAAAGGCGTTTTGTGCAGTAAACGGAGGGTGGGCAAACGTTTCTGCCAACATCTGGAGGTTATCTGTTTTCATGGCGGTATGGTCGAAGGAGGTTAATGTCCGAGGCTACTCGACAAAAGTTGACTGCTTTCCTGTTGCGGGAGCGACGAGGCTGGGGTAATTTTCAGCCGGACCGGAAAATAAGCAAGGCAGCCTTATGTTGCAATGCCCGAAATGAATCTTCATGAAAACTTAACCCAGGCCGCCAGCTTGCTTTTTTTGCAAACAAATCGTACACTGCTTTGTGACGTGCAAATGTTGTGTTGGCAACGCGGTGCAAGCTGGTCCCACTGAAAGGCAAAT
>JABWAN010000364.1 GCA_013361015.1 Candidatus Zhuqueibacterota bacterium
CGCATTGTAATGAAAACCAGCGCCAACATTGACCGCACGATGTTCTGTTGCCTGCTCGAAAGCAGCAAACGATTGCTGATGGAATCCGAAGTGGATCGTTTGCTGACCGTGGCCGTGGATTTGGCCCTTGAGCTTGCGGGCGCCAGCCGGGGCATGATCGTGCTCTTCGGCGGGAATGATGATCTGCTCTTTGAGACGGCGCGAAATCTCAACAAAGAAAACATCTCGCATCCCGAGTTTGAAATCAGCCGCACGCTCATCGCAAAGGCGCGCGCAGAAGGACGGCCGCTTTGCCTGCCCTCATTATCTGCTTCCTACTTGTCGATAAACCCTCAACTCACGTCGCAACCCGATCTCGCGGTGATCTGCATCCCGTTGCGATATGAGCACCGTATTTTTGGCGTAGTATATTTGGATCAGCGCGCCGACCTGCATCCTTTTGATGAGCAGACCTGCGTCTTCCTGCAGGAGTTTGCTGAGTATATCGCGCTGGCGTGTTACCATGCGCTGGAGCGCAGAAAGCTGTATCATCATGCCTGCGGGTTGGAGCAGGAACTGCGCGCGCGCCATCGCCTCGATGCAATCGTGGGCCATCATCCCAAAATGATCACACTCTTGAAAACCGTCACGCAGGTGGCGGATACGGAGGTGACCGTGCTCATTCAAGGCGAGAGCGGCACGGGCAAAGAGTTGGTGGCGCACGCGCTGCACTATAACAGCCGCCGCCGCGATCATCCCTTTGTGCCCGTAAACTGCGCCGCGCTGCCGGAGCATCTGTTAGAATCCGAATTATTCGGCCACGTGCGCGGCGCCTTCACGGGCGCGATCAAAGACAAACCCGGTTGGTTCGAGCGCGCGCAAGGCGGAACGATTTTTTTGGATGAAGTGAATGAAATGACATTGCCGCTACAAGTGAAGCTGCTGCGCGTGTTGCAAGAGGGCGAGTATTCGCGCGTCGGCAGCACGGAGCTGCGGCATGTTGATGTACGCGTGCTCGCAGCTTCGAGCAACGACCTCAAAGTGCTTATGGAGCACGGCAGGTTTCGTGAAGAATTGTATTATCGATTGAACGTCGTTGATATTTGGGTGCCGCCGTTGCGCGAGCGCAAGTGTGACATCCTTCTGCTCGCCCGGCACTTTTTGAAATTGTATGGCGAAAAATTCGGCAAGCACGACCTGCGTTTCGCTCCGGAGACCGAGACTGTTATGCTCGCTTATGATTATCCCGGCAACGTGCGTGAATTGGAAAACATGATTCAGCGCGCGGTGGTTTTGGTGGAAGATAAGATCATCACGCCGGCGTTGCTTCCCCCGGTGATTATCAACCTGCAGCAAAGTCACGAAGGAAACAAATCCTCCTTCAAATTGGCCAAAGCCTGCGCTCTCCAGAAATTCGAACGGGAATATCTCGCCGAATGTCTCCTCGCCTCGCGCGGCTGTATTACCAGCGCGGCGCACATTGCCGGCATGGACGTTAAAAACTTCTATGCGAAAATGAAACGCCTCGGCCTCGATCCGCATGCGTTCAAAGTCGTGACTTGAATGCGGGTGAGGTGGCATTTAGGCGCACAATAAACCTGATAAGCTTGGTCTTTTTGCCAAAAACTTGGCAATAATACCAAAACGCCCTGCCGCATAGTTCTTCCTATTTCAGCATTCCCAGCTTTTGAAAACAGCCCTTTGCGAAATCGCAAGGGCTGCTTTGTTTTGGAAAGAATTGGTACGGGAGTTGAATTCCTCATCGTAAACTGATTGACCGTGCAGGGTGTGAGCCATAGAATTTTGATGCGACAACTTTAACCAACTCGTTTTTATTGTAAGGAGGTTGAACCACAAAAATCACGGAGGCGTGCATCATGAAAACCACATGCCGCTGTTCGATGATATGGTGTTTGGCCTTTATCTTCGCCAGCGCGAGCGCATCTGTGCTGCCCGCCCAGGATAAAGCATTACCCTCCGCACAAAAGCCGGACGCCATCAACCCTTCTCAAGATTCTTTTTCCAAAGAATACCAGCCGTTCCGATGCTACACTGCCTATTTGTTGGATAGCCTAGAGGCGCATGGCCTTTTAGAAAAACCCGCCATGCTTCCCGGTTCCGATCCGTCCCATGACCCGTTTCCCGTCGAAGGCGAAATTAATGTTCTGTGTCTGCTGTTTGCCTTCCGAGATTCCGAGGAGGGACACAAAGTCTGGCCCATGAGCAAACTCGATAATCCCTGGTATTGCGGCGTTATTCCGGAGGATAATCCTTGGCAGCCGGGCCGTTCCGGCAAGATTAGAGAATTTTTCACGTTGCCGATCGACGTGGCCGGCTATAACAAGGTCGTGGTGAAAGACTATTTCGAGAAAATGTCTGGTGGCAAGCTCAGTGTCAATCTGATCTTTCCCAGACCCCATGAGTCTGAGTCACGATGGATTTTGGAGCAAGACCAAGCTTTCTTCACCGATCTTGATATTTTCAACAGCCGCGTTTTGAACGACTCGCTGCTTAGCCTGGTATATCGCTACAACCACGGCGAATATGCGCCGCTTTTCGCCAGCTCCGATTTTGTCGCCCTCATCCGGCCATGGTCGGAATATTATGGCGTGGCTTTTCCCTTTGACAATTTTCCGGCGACCGTGCCCTTTCGGATCAAAAACGGGCTTGTAATAGGTTGGTCTAGTTTCGTGCCCGCCACCTTTTGCCATGAAATCGGCCATTGTTTGGGCAGAGGCGATCCCGCTTATTTTGCCGGCCTGCCTGACCGTGGCTCTGATAGAAAGAAACGCACTTCTCTCGGCAATCATGGCAATGCCACCAGCAATTATGATCTCATGTTTCATGACGGCCACATCAAACTCTCCGATGAAAGTTGTTACGGCATTCTACCCATGCTTGCGAAGGACTTGATCAAGCTCGGATGGATCGACTCCTCGCGCATCAAGATCGTGAACAAATCTGCAGCCCAAATGCATCACGTCGTGCTTGCCGATATTCGCAGAAAGCTCTCCAATGCGGAACTTGCGGCGGGCTGGCGCAACCTGGCGAGAATCGAATTCTCCAGTTCTCCTCAACCGGGTGTATTGCGCGAATACTTTCTCGTCGAGTTTCATAACGGCACCGACTATGATCGCTTTGGCAATCTCGATCAGCCGGGGCCGCAAAAAGGCCTCCTCATTCAACACATTGTCGAGCGAAGTCAAGGCCGATACATTTATGAAAACGATTTGATCGACCTCGAGCTTGCTGTTCCGCAAGTGGACAACAGCCTTGCCGGCGTCCGCCCCCAAGGCTGGAACGGCATGCGTTATTTTGATTTCCTCGATGACACGATGGTCGATCCCACGGCATTCCAAGCGTGTGAGGGTGCGTATCCCTACGGACTATTGGGCGGCCGGCATTATTTTCTCACCATCGATAACACCGACGCGTGCCACTACTATCATCAACCCTGCCGAACGGATTTTTTTGCCGGCGATCATGCCAACCCGGTATTGCGCTTCACGCCCTACAATCCTCCTGCTCATCCCAATTCCAAAGGTTGGTTCGGAGAGAATTCGCAGATCGCCATTGTCAACATGCAGATCGAGCAAGGAGCGGCGCCCACAGCTTCTTTCGACGTCATTTTCTATGAGAACGCTCTCGTCTCCTCGGAAGCGGCAACCCGCTCGCAAGAACTTTGGGAAGTGATTGACAACGGCACGGGCGAGGCTTTGGTGACGTTTGGCGATATGACCAAAAGCCTTTTCGTGCAACGCATGGATGCGACGGGTCAAAAAAAGTGGGGCGAAGGCGGAATCAAGCTGCGTGAAGTCGTAACTTCTCCACAAAGCGCCCGCATGGTGCGCGACGGCCAGGGCGGAGGCATCGTTGCATGGCAGGAAGCCACCGGCGGGAGCGATCTTTTTGCGCAGCGCATTGATTCTTCGGGCAATCTTAAATGGTTCACGGACGGCGTTCCCGTCATTCCCATTTGCACGCTGCCGGATAAGAGCGACAGAGATATCAGCATGGCAAGCGATGACAAAGGCGGTGCGGTGTTGGCGTGGTTTTCCAGCAGCCGCATTCGCGCGCAAAGAGTCGATGTTTCGGGAAACGCAGCCTGGCCGGTCAACGGCGTGCGCGTCGTGAACACTGAAAGTCCGCAAGAGCAACCGCGCATCATCTGCAGCGGCGAAGAGAGCTTCATCGTTTGGGCCGACTCCCGCTTCACGCACGCTGAAATATTCACGCAGCAGTTGCATGCTGCCGGCGCGCGCAACTGGGGCGAGGCGGGCGTGCGCGTTTCATTTTCACAGGAAGGCCATTCCGCTTCAAGCCCGCAACTCATCAACGATGGCGCAGACGGCGCGTTCATTGTGTGGAGAGACATGCACCAACCCCAGGAAGAACTGCGCGCGCAACACCTCACTTCCAGCGGGTTGCTAAGTTGGGGCGAGTCTGGAATTGCGATTGGCGCCACCATGAACGAGTTGGATTTTGCGATTGCTTCGGATGAAAAAGGCGGCGTGATCATCGCTTGGGTGAATGATGCCGGCGCGCCAAATGAAGAGGACATTTACGCACAACGTCTGGATCGCAACGGCACAAGAGTTTGGGGATTGAATGGGATTGCGGTTAGTCTTGCCATTGGTTCGCAATTGCATCCCGCGATTGTGCCGGAGGGTTCCGGCGGCGCGCTCATCACGTGGCTGGATCAAGCGACGGGTTGGGGCTATGGTCGAAACCTCTTTGTGCAACGGATCGACAGTGATGGTTTCAAACGGTGGGGTGAAAACGGACGCCTCATCAGCGATCCCGATGGTCTTCGTTTTCCGGCACGCCTCACGCGCGACGGTGAGAACGGCCTCTTTTTGGCGTGGAATGATCTGCGCGCGGGCGACGGCATGACTGATGTCTTCATGCAATGGATTGAGTATGGCGGCGCGGTGGCGGTTGACGAAAGGCCGGTGGCGCAGTCCCTAATCGTCAAGGAATTCCGGTTGGAGCAGAATTATCCCAATCCGTTTTCCGCAAAAGCGCACGGCGCCTTCGGCAATCCAGAGACCGAGATTCGTTTTCAACTGCCGCAAGCGGACTATGTGACTTTGAAAATTTTCAACGCGCTCGGCGAAGAGATTCGCACGCTCGTGAGTGCGCTACACAAAGCTGGTTATCATCGCGTGCTGTGGGATGGCAAAGACAAGCATGGCAAGCCCGTGGCAAGCGGCGTGTATCTCTATCAACTGCGCGCGGGGGATTTTTCGCAGGTGAGGAAGATGAGTCTGGTGCGCTAGTTCGGCAGCGCTTGGCAATTCGAACTTTGCCCAGCCACAAGCAGTGGCTGGGCAGCATTTCCTTGAACGATGTTTTTGACAAGGAGGATATCATGAAGCGGTCAAACGTTTTTTGCTTTCAGCCGTTGGCTGATACGAGGCGCGACACAACGAAGTCTCTCATAATGCGCGTGCTTCTCGTTCTTGGCCTAGTTTTTTTGCTCGCGCCGATACCGCCGGCAATCGCTGGCAACGGCACTGCGCGAGAAATTATTCCGGACGCGAATACCGCGCTGCTCGATCATTTTAATGGCAGCACGGTGGGAACTGCGTACGGCGCACTGAGCTATGAAACCAGCCTTCCGGGTTTGGCGCAAGCAGGAAGATTTGCGCCCGGTACTTTCGTTCAATATGCCTTTCCAGCTTGGTATACTTACTGTTGCGGCGCGTCTCCCAGCACGCAAGGCACGATTGAAATGTGGGTCAAACCCGAACAATGGGGCGATCTGCTCAATTTCAATTGGTACTCCACCACTTCATTGCCGCCGGCCGGGCATGTCTTGTATCAACTAGGTGTGTTTGATTGGAGCGGCGGCGCATTCGGATATGCGACGTGGAATTCGGAACGCGGCTCCTATCCGAGCGGCCTATACGGTACTACCGTGCAGCCCACCGGCGAATGGCTCCACTTGGCGATAAGCTGGAGTCCCGCCGTCTCCAAGCTCTATGTCAATGGCATCGTGGAAGCTTCGGTACCCTCAAATGTCTATCCCGCAATCGCTCCGACGGTAAATGCTTACTTGAACGTGTGGGGCATCGGCACCTTTACCGGGCTGATCGATGAGTTTCACGTTTCAACCGTGCAAAGAACCGATGAAGAGATTTTGCTCCATGCAACTTTGACCAAACCCTTTGTCTTCCTCGCTGACAAAATCACGCTCAAGCGCACCAAGCAAGACGCGCCCGCGGGAGACATGCATTCCAACGGCACGCTCACCGCGGAGAA
>JABWAN010000365.1 GCA_013361015.1 Candidatus Zhuqueibacterota bacterium
AGCACAATGGTTCTTCCAACCGCACTTCCATTAGCATAATACCAGCGCGAGCAGATTGACACCGCCAAAATCTTCACGCATCTTTTGGGCGCTGTGCTGACATTTTTTGTGAACCATCCCGTTTAAGCAAGCCGTTCGATGGAAAAGGAGAGAAATGGATAGACCCTGGCTGCGGCATTACGAAAACGGCGTTCCGCAAACGCTCGCGATTCCAAATCAAACCATTCCGGAAGTTTTTGGCGAAGCCGTACGCACCTATGCGGGATCGACGGCGATGATTTATTATGGCCGGAAGTTTGATTATCGCACGCTCGGCGCGATGGTCGAGCGTTTCGCTGCGGCGCTGGTGCACCTCGGCGTGAAGAAAGGCGATCGCGTTGCCATCATTTTGCCGAACGTGCCGCAATATCCCGTCGTGCATTATGCCGTGATGCAGCTCGGCGCAATCGCAGTGCCCACCAATCCTTTGTATGTCGAACGCGAGTTGGAGTATCAACTCAACAATAGCGGCGCCGAAGTGGCAATTGCGCTCGATTTGCTTTATCCGCGCGTGGAGGCGGCGCGCAAGCATGCGGCGCTGCGCGAAGTGGTGTATACTTCTGCGCGCGACTATCTGCCGCTTCCCTTGCGCTGGCTCTATCCGATCAAAGCGAAACGCAGCGGCAAATGGATCGAGATTCCGCGGCAAGCGCACACGCACGACTTTTTGAGATTAATTAAAAGCAATTTTTCTGCTGCGCCCGTGGTACAGGTTGCGCAGAACGAGATTGCGATTTTGCTTTATACCGGCGGCACGACCGGCATTTCGAAAGGGGCAGTGCTGACGCATCGCAATCTCGTGGCGAATTTGGCACAAGTACGCGCGTGGTTCACACAGTGTCAGCCCGGCAAAGAGATTTTGCTAGCCGCGCTACCATTTTTTCACAGTTATGGAATGACCAGTTGCCTGCATATGAGCGTATATTTAGGAAGCAGCGTGGTACTCATTCCGCGTTTTGAAGTGGAGACGGTACTGAAATCTTTACAAAAATATAAAGTGACCCTGTTTCCCGGCGTGCCTACGATGTACGTCGCCGTGAACAATAGTTCTGCGGTGCAAAAGTATAGTTTGGAGCACGTACGCGCGTGCATGAGCGGCGGCGCGCCGTTGCCACTCTCGGTGGCAAAACAATTCGAGACCAATGCCAAGGGCGCGCGGCTCGTGGAAGGTTATGGCCTTTCGGAAACTTCGCCAGTCACGCATTGCAATCCGATTTTGGGACAACGCAAGGAAGGCTCGATCGGCTTGCCCATGCCCGAGACCGACGCCATCATTCTCGATCCCGAAACGCGCGAGCCGGTGGCGCCGAATGAAGTGGGCGAACTGGCATTGCGCGGTCCGCAAGTCATGCAAGGCTATTGGCGCATGGAGGAGGAAACGCGTCGCATCTTCCACAACGGCTGGATGCTCACGGGCGACATGGCGAAGATGGATGAAGAGGGCTACTTTTATATCGTCGACCGCAAGAAGGACATGATCATCGCCGGCGGTTTCAATATCTATCCGCGCGAAATCGAGGAGGTCTTGTACAGGCATCCGAAAGTGTTGGAAGCCGCGGTGATCGGTGCCATGGATCAATATCGCGGCGAAACCGTGAAGGCATTCATCGTGTTGCGCGAAGGACAGACTGCGACCGAGGAAGAGATCATCAATTTTTGCCAGCAAGAGATGGCGCGTTACAAAGTGCCCAAGCTGGTTGAGTTCAGAAAAGAGCTGCCCAAGAGTTTGATCGGCAAAGTGCTCCGCCGGGTGTTATCGGAAGAAGAGCGCACCAAACAAGCTGCTGGCGCGCAAGCCAAGCCGCATGCCGTTGGCGCGAGCGGAAGCATGCCGTTGAAGCACGAAGCCGTCTAGAGTCTGTTCGCCGCGGAATTTTCACGAGAAACTGAATCGTCTTCGTTTAATTTTGCGCAGCACGGCTTTCAAGCCGCAACCAAAAAATTGAAAATTGGCAATTCAAAATCTTCACGGACGTGATAATTTTTAGAGAGTAATACTCTATATGCTGGTCAAGGGGTGAGAATTGTTTTTCAACATTCATTTTGAGGTACGAGATTCAGGGCTCTCAAACCAACCCGTGACGGGTATATTATGTCAAAGCAAAGTGGGTTGAATGCTTTCATGAAATTACAACTCTTTCAAGCCGAGACGGTGGATGGCCCGCCGCGGCTGCTCAAAATTCGTTTGGAAAAGGATGCGCCGGTGGCGGAATTGCTTGCGCAGTTGGAGCCTTTTCTCGAAGCCAACCTGCGCGAGCGTGACGCGAACATTCTCCTGGATATGAGCACCATGCCGTATCCGCCCAATAACTTTATTGCTTTTTTGATTGCGAACACGTACCGTGCGCGGCGCCTGAAAGGAGATTTGGTGTTGGAAAATCTTTCCACCTCAGCGCGCGACAACCTTATGACCTTCAGTGCGCTGAATTTTCTCGGTCAAGCTGCGAGCGCACTTGGGATGCCGTCGCGGCCGGCGAATCAAAAGACCGCGCCGGTTCAAGAAGATGACCTCGATGCAACGGCGCTCGTGGAAATTGCCGAGCACCCATTGCTGCATCAACTCGCGCGCGAGCTTAAGGTTGAAAATGCACCGCAGCCCGCGAGACCGAGTTTCGTGAGCGAAGCCGGTATGCTATCTTTCACAACGCGCGCGGAAAGCTCAGCGGACAAATTATATCATCTGTGTGACTTCGTCGTCGGGCACGCGAAACAAGCGGGCATGAAGGACAAAGAAATCGGCAAAATTCGCATCGCAGTTTATGAAGCTTGCCTGAACGTCATCGAACACGCATATCACTCGAAGCCCGATAATTGGATCGATCTCACGGTGGAATACTCTGCGCATCGCTTCATCATTATTATCATGGACACCGGCCTGAGTTCAGAATTGAAACCTGCACAACACTATGACGTACAGGAAGCCGTCAACGCCCGCCGCACCGGCGGTTTCGGCATGCACATCATTCGCCGGGCGGTAGACAAGCTCGAATATTACCCCAATGAGATTCATGGCAACCGCTTAGTTTTGATAAAAAATCTGCACTGAAATCCACTACGACACGCAAGATTTTATTTTCAGACTGCTCTGCCCATGCCCAACACAGACAACGAGACCCAGCAAACTCGCGCAAGCCTTGCCGCCAAAAACGAAATCTGGCGCGGCCAAAGAAAACGCAATGCCGCCAAGTTGCTCGGCTTGGGAGTCATGGGATTGGCGCTTCCCGTCATTCCCGGAGCGCTCTTTATTGGCGGAGGATTGTGGCTGTTGTTTCCAAATCAAACCGAAAAAGCCTGGCAAAGCTTGAAAGAAAAATTTGGCGGCGCAGACAAAGTGGAAACGGGCACTCGTTCAACCGATGCCATCCTGTGATTTTTTTTTCAAAATATCGACTTGCCTTCTTACTTGAGTAAGGGAGAGCATATTCTGACAGGATTGCCACCTCAAGCCAGGGTGGCACTATGAATCATATTCCGAACCGAGCTTAAAGGCGATATTCAAAGGCTTTTGCTGTGAGGCGATGGCGGGCATAATAATTGCCGATTATTATGTTCTGTTTTGCGCGATTGTTAGGAAGACACGTGTTGCAGAAATTTAAGCATCCATCTCGACATTAGCTTCACAATGCGATTTAAAGATTACTACAAAACTCTTGAAATTGACGAGCGGGCCTCACGGGAAGAGATCAAGAAATCTTTTCGGCGCTTGGCAAAAAAATACCATCCCGACGCCAACCCGGGGAACAAAACTGCGGAAGAGTGCTTCAAGGAGATTAATGAGGCTTACAACGTCATTGGCGATGAAAGCAAGCGCGCCAAATATGATCAACTGCGCTTCTATGGCCGCCCGGATGCCAACAACAACGGCTGGTATTCTTTCGATCCGGATTTTTTGAAAAATCACGGCTGGCCGGGCACGGCCGGCGCCGGACAGCAAGGGCCATTTGGCCAGTTCTTCGGACAGGGTTTTGCCTTCTCCGATATTTTGCGCGATTTATTTGGGCTGAACGGCATGCACGCCGGTTTCGACATGCAGCCAGAGGCGCCGCGCAACATCACGGGCAATCTCAAAATTTCCTTCATGGAAGCCATCATGGGCACGGAACGAGTGATCTCTGTGCGCCAGAAAAAAAATTGTCCGGGTTGTCATGGCACCGGGCAAAATCGCCAAGCACTTTGTATGCGTTGCCATGGCCGCGGCGCGATTTCAACCAAAAAGAAAATTCGCATCAAGCTGCCCGCGGGCATAGAGAACGGGCATCAATTACGATTGCGCGGCCTCGGGTCGGAATCGACGGGACTCAATGCTCGCGCGAGCGACGTGATCATCACGGTGCAAGTCGAATCGCATCCCTACTTCAGGCGCACGGGCGTTGATATTTACTGCGAGGCGCGCGTGGAAGATACAAATTTGCAGAACGGCACAAGGTTGCGCGTGCCGACTTTGCAGGGCAAACAAGTGGAACTAAACATTCCCGCAGGCACGAAGAAGGGCACGCTGTTTCGTTTGAAAAATTACGGGCTGAAATCTGCGGCGAAACAGGGCGATCAGTTTGTGAAAATTGTCTAGCTTTGAGATGGATCTCATCAAGTTCGGGAGAGCGTGGTTATGCCGAAACGAAAGACCTATGCCGTCGTGTTGAGTACGCTATTTGTCGGCATCGTGTTGGGATTGATTTTGGCTTCAAATTTCGAGCTGCCCAAACCCGGTCTCGCAGAAAGCCATGCACCAGTTAAATTCTCGCGCGAAACCTCGCCTCCGGAAAACGTGCCGGAAACGAGCGATCTCATGGCGACGAGCAAGGCATATGTGCAAGTCGCCAAGATGATCATGCCGACAGTCGTGGGCGTTACCAGCGAAAGCGTCGTGCGCGTGCGCAATCCTTTGGATTTTTTCACGGGCGATTGGTGGCATGGCAATCCGCGCGGTCGTCGCCGTGGCGAAGGCGAATATCGCCAGGAAGGCCTCGGCTCCGGGGTCATCATCACGCCGGACGGCTACATCGTCACCAACAATCACGTTATCCGCGAGGCGGAGAAGATCGCGGTCTTTGTCGATCGTAAAAAGTATACGGCGAAGGTGATTGGCAGCGATTCCGAAACGGATTTGGCCGTGATTAAGATCGACGAAAAGAACCTACCCATAGCCAAATTCGGCAACTCTGACGATCTCGAAGTCGGTGAATTGGTGCTGGCCGTCGGCAATCCGTTTTTTTTGCAGCTCGCGCATTCGGTGACCGCCGGCATTGTGAGTGGGAAAGGCCGCACCAGCGTCGGCGTCGGCGACATCAATTACGAAGATTTCATTCAAACCGATGCGGCCATCAACCCTGGTAACAGCGGCGGTGCGCTTGTCAATCTCAAAGGCGAATTGGTCGGCATCAACACCGCGATTGTATCCAACGGCTGGGGCGGCGGCAACGTCGGCATCGGCTTCGCCATTCCAATCAACCTCGCGCAGCAAATCGTCGAGCAGTTAATCGCCACCGGCAAAGTCGTTCGAGGCTGGATGGGCGTGAGCATTGGCAGCGCAGAGCAAGAAACGGTGGAAGAGTTGAATCTCCCCTCGCTCGACGGCGCGCTCGTCGAACGCGTGACTTCGGACAGCCCGGCGGAAAAAGCCGGCTTGAAAAAGGGCGACTTCATTGTTGAGTTAAACGGCATCCACATCCGCGACCATAATCAACTCATGAATCAAGTGGCGGCATATCCCCCCGGCACGAATGTGACGATTAAATTTTTTCGTGATGGCAACGAAAAGGTCGCACGCGTGAAACTAGGCGAGCGTCCGGAAAATCTGGCATTGGCAGAAGAGGAAGAACCAGAAAAGGCCGAATCGAATTTCTTCCTGGGCATGATGCTCGAAGATCTCACGGACGATCTCCGCCAGGAACGCGCGGTCGGCGGGGTGGGACAGGCGGGCGACGGCGTCGACCGGCGGGAGCCAGACGGCCTCGGGGTTGTCGGGGTCCTCGGGGCGGAGTTCGATCTCGTCGGTGCGGAAGAGGTAGAGGACCATCCTCTTCACGTGGTGCGGGCTCTTCAGCGGCGAGCGCTCGTAGTGCGGGAGCGGCTCGATCAGTTCGAGGCGGACGAGGCCGGTCTCCTCGCGCACCTCGCGGCGCGCGGCGTCGAGGAGGTCCTCGCCGTCGTGCACGCCGCCCTTCGGGAGCGACCACGACGTGCCCTTCTGGCTCACGACC
>JABWAN010000366.1 GCA_013361015.1 Candidatus Zhuqueibacterota bacterium
CCTTGATCCACGATTTGTCCCTGGGTGAAATCATATGTGGCGGAAACGTGAGAGACGCGCCGTTTGCTCAAAGACAAGTCATTGTTGCTCCCGGCATTGCTCTCCGGCGCGACCGGTGATTCTTTGGCGCAACCGCCCATAATAAGCACCACGGCGATGCAACCGAGAAGAAATGATTTTTTGGTCATGACAAACTCCGTTTGGTTTGAAAAGAATCCGGATGGTTGATTGAATTGTTGCGGTGGCTTGCTAATGTCCATCGCCTCAAAATGCCGGAAGGCATCACTACGAATCGGTTCAACGCAGCACAACATAGTCGGTGTACGTGGCCATCCAGCCTTCTTCCAAGTACATGTCTAGCTCATTTCGAATCGCTGCAGTTTTCTCCCAAAACGGCACGAACCATTTCGCCATCTCGCTTTCGCCTTCCGGCGAAATCGCATGCAGAGTTTTCTGCGCATCGAAGATAAAAAAGTGCGCATAGCTGCCTTTCTTCTGGCCGCGGTCAGATTTGGTTACAAACGACTTCACGCCGGGGAAAGCGCCTTCCATCGCGGGATTGTATTTCTCCATGATGAAGCGCTCGAACTTCACGGAATCAACGCCCGCTTTGAGTTTGCATTCACGGATGGCGATGACTTCTCCGGTGCCGGCTCGGGAAGATTGTGCCGAGGCCGATTGGAGCGCAAGCAATCCCACGATTACGAACAGAGTGCTCGCGAGGAGTCGCTTGGCGAAGCCTGTGAATACTGCATGAGAGATAAACATGATAGCCTCCGATTCGTGTGGGTTAAATTTTTTGTTAGATTGAATTGATAATCCGGCAAGCAGGTAAGCAGTCACACTGAACTTTTGAAATTACGGACGCTGAAAGTCAAGCGGCACTTCCGGACTCATCAATGAAGCTCCGCCATCGACGACAATCGTTTGTCCAGTGATCCATCCCGCGTCTTCGGAGCACAAGGCTGCGACCGCGCCTCCGAGGTCCGCCGGAAGAGTGGGACGCCCCATGGGCGACCAGCCGCTGCGCAACCACGCGAACATGGCTTCCTGCGCCTCTTTGGGAAGGCTATTCACGATGCTGTCATCCGTGATGCCGGCGCACACGGCGTTGACCGTGATGCCGCGCGGCGCCAACGCCAACGCGAAGTAGCGACACATCGCTTCTTGCGCCGCTTTATTCGTGCCCATGGCAAAGTAAGGCAGGAACCCGCCCAAATGGCTACCGGGCCAATAGCTGAGGTTCACGATGCGGCCGCGCTCGCGCAGCAAGCTCGCCATCTCGCGCACGCCAACAAAGAACGCGCGGGACTGACATTGAAACGATTCGTCCCACTGCGCCATCGTCACTTGCATAGGCGGACTCATGAACCCCAAGAGATTACCGAGCGCATTACTCACAAAAATATCCAGCGCGCCGAATTGCTCGCGCACTTGGACGGCCATACTCGCCCATTCCTCCGGACGAGCGACGTCAGCGCGAACGACGAAGCCCTCGGCGCCGTGTGCGCGTACTTTGGCTAACGTGTCGCGCGCGGCAGCTTCATCTTTGATGTAATTGATAGCCACGGCCGCGCCGCGCTCCGCCAGTTTGAGAACGATGCCTCGGCCAATACCGCGCGAGCCTCCGGTCACGAGCGCGAACTTTCCCTGCAAAGGCCGGCTCGCATTGGTCTGTGGTTGGGTCATGGGATTCTCCGAGTAATGGTGAAGAGCTTGAGGAAATTTGTAAGCGTTGAAAGCGAATCCAAAGCATGAATACAGCTCAAGTTCGCTGCGAGATGGAAAGTGTTACGGCATGGGCGTCCAACAGATTTTATAAACCAGCGTTTCCACCACGTTGAACTGCAGCTTGCGAATCTTCGGGCCGGGCAGTGACAAGACAACGCGAGTTTTCTGCGCCGGCTGCGTGACCGTGTTGATCACACCGCCACTGTTATCGAGCGCTAGCATCGTGGCGCTAGCGAAATGCTGCAATTCGACGGTCACGTCTTTCACGCCATTGGGAAAGTTTGCCGCGGGAAACTCGACGAACATCGGACGATAGCCGCCGGTGTCGCGCGAGAATCCGACGTTCAATTCCGGCTTGCCGTCTAGATCTTCGACGCGATCTTCCAGCGTTATCGGCATGATTGCGCCGCTCGGGTCAATCGGGTTGGTAAAGATCAGGGAGTTCGGTGGTGTGGTCGTCACGGTGAATGTCGGCCCGGCAAAGGTTTGAGGAAAAGTAGCGATTGCCTGAAAGTCCAAGCAGGCGCGAACCGGATTGGGTTTGGGATTGGGTTTTGGACAGGCAACCAAAAGCAGCGCAAACAAGGCTACCAGGGTTAATTGGAATTTGGTTTTCATCGCAAAGCTCCTTCTGAGATGAGGGTGAAAGGTGAGATTGTTTTTTCGCGCCATAAACTGTGACGCACTGCTCATGTTGAAAAAACGCTCGCGCACATGAGCAGGTTGTGCTTCGATAGACGCTACTGATGAGAATCATTCTCACTTTTTCTCGCTACGATTGAATACTGCTTTCGTGCAGTGTAATTCAACTTGTGCGCCATGGACGAGGAGACCATTCCGCAGTTGATCATGTGCTTGATTGTATTGGGATTCATCAAAGTTTAATTTGTGGAAGGGATGAAAGGGGAAAGTGAATCCGACATTTTCGTCGAGCGCTTTCGACAAAACCTGCCGGATTGAGGAGGCCAAACTATGATCAGGAAGTGGTGGGGGAAAACAACCCAAGTGAATTCGGACTTGCGCTCAAAACAACGAATTACCAAAAACCTTGTAGGCGCAATTTCGACGTCGCCCCGATTTTTGTTTGGTTTATTTTTTCGGCGAGGGTAAAGCCAGCCGTTTGATTTTATACCGCATCACTCTTTCCGAAATCTTCAGTTCTTTGGCGGCCGTGGTCTGGTTCCAGTCATGCTTGTTCAGCACGTGCCGCAAAATCTCGCGCTCGTAATTGGCCAGTAATGAATCCAAATTTCCGGTTAGAATAAGATCATGCGATTGGGGTAGAATCTCGCCATGAGACAATTCAAAGGGAATATATTCCGGTTTCAGAGTCGGCTCATTGGGTTTTGCTAAAATCACCGCGCGTTCGATCACGTTCTCCAGTTCACGCACGTTGCCCGGCCAGGAGTAACGCTCCAAAATTTTTATGGCATCAGGAGCGAGGTGGCGCAATTGCTTGCCATGTTTTTCGGCGAAGCGCTTGAGGAAACTCGCGGCCAGCGTGGGAATATCTTCCACCCGCTCGCGCAGCGCAGGCAGTCTGATCGAAACGACATTGAGGCGGAAGAAAAGATCAGAGCGAAATTCGCCTTTGGCAATTCTCTGGTTTAAATCAATCGAGGCCGCGGTGATGATGCGCACGTCGACTTTGCGAGTTTGATTGGCGCCGATGGGACGAATTTCTCCCTCTTGCAGCACGCGCAGCAGCTTCGACTGCGTTTCCAAAGTGGTGTTGGCAATTTCATCGAGGAACAGCGTACCGCCGCCGGCTTCTTCAAACAAGCCACGGCGATCCCGATCGGCGCCGGTAAAAGAACCACGAACATGGCCAAACAACTCGCTTTCCAACAAGGTTGGTGGCAACGCGCCGCAATCAACGGCAACAAACGGGTGATTTTTCCGGGGGCCTTCGTGATGAATGATTTTGGCAATCAACTCTTTGCCGGTACCGCTTTCGCCCTGCAGCAGAACCCGGCCTTCGGTGGGAATCACGCGGTCGAGAACGCTGAACACTTCATTCATCGCCGGGCTTCGTCCCAGAATCCCATTCAGAGAATAGCGATCCGCAACTTCCTGGCGGAGTTTCTGATAATTGCTAAACAACTGTTCCCGGACATGTGCCTGCTCGATGAATTCCACAGTTTCTTGCGCCAGCGCCAAAGCCATTTGCGCGTGCGATTCCGCGAACGGGCTGCTGGGCTGGAGACGAATGAGATTGACGACGCCAATCACATTTTCCTGCTGCGTGATCGGAACCGCGAGCACGGAGGAAATGTTCTCATAGCGTTTCGCCGCGACGCCAAGTTTGATTTGCGCCGCAAGATCATCGGTAAGCAATAAAGTATGATGTTTGAGAATCCATCCCGTGAGCAGATTTTCGAGGTGAGGATCACAACCATTTTCTTGCGACTTGGATTTTCGAATCAGCGTGCGATGCGTGCGCTCCGAGCCGGGCCGCAGCAATTGGATGGAGCCGCAATCAGCCTGCACCAATTCGATGAACTCCGCGATGAGCGGCTCTAATGCTTGCTCCAGCAGATTCGCTTTGCCCAGGAGATGAGCGATACGATTGGCCGCTTGGAGAACGGCAAGCCGTCTCGTCGCGTCCTCAACGGAAATTTCATGGCTGGATTCTTCTAATCGCGCATTCAACATATCTCGCCTCAATCAATCAAACAAATAAATCTAAGAAGCATTCGACGCTTTGTTATTCTCCCTGCAGATCATTTTTCTAACCGCATTTTTTTTAGCAGCGCTTGGAATCTCGGCTCCGCGCGCAGAGGGTCAAAGAGGGGATCGAGCATGAAGTGAATAAGAAAGATCGAATGCTCATTGCAGGCGTTCTCGAGCAAAGTCAAAGCCTCATTCTTCTCGCCCAAGCCGATGTAGATCAAGGCTATTATCTCTTTTGAGTAATCTCCTCGCTGCTGTTGTGCTTGCAGCTCGCCGAGTATCTTTAACGCTTTATCTCTCATACCTGATAAAGCATAGGCGCAACCCAGAAATCCCAATTGGAATCTATTTAAATCTACCAAATCCGTCTCGTACACGGCAAGGGCTTCCTTATAGAATCCCTGACGCAAATATGCTTCTGCAAGCTTTTCAAGAATAATAGCGGACTTCGGATTTAGCTTCAGCGCTTTCTGGCCCTGTTCTATCGCTTGATCGTGCTGGCGATTAAAGCAATAAACCCAGACAGCAACAGCATTCACAGTTTCCGAAAGCGGATCGAGCTCTCTCGCGCGTTTGATTTCGATTAGCCCTTCATCCGCCTTGCCCATTCGGCATAGAAATAAAGCGTATTCGTAATGCGCATCCTTACTGTTGGCGTTCAACTCAATCGCTCGTTTGAATTCTTCCTCTGCTCCAGCCCAGTCCCAATCATATATTTCTCGAATCAGCCCCAATGCAGTGTGTGCTTCCGCATTCATCTCGTCCAATTGCAGCGCCTTCGCTGCGATCTGTCTCGCTTTGTTTTCGGTTTTTTCTGGATTATCTATTCCCGAAAGGAAATACGGCATGACTAGGCTGGCATAAGCTGGAGCAAAGTTCGGGTCTATCGCAATTGACCGTTCCAAATAATGAACTGCTTGCGGTTTAGTCCCAAAAGTATCCATATCGCGGTACTTTAAACCCAACAAGTAAAGCTCGTAAGCCTCGAGATTAACCGGTCGAGCGTCTCCCAAGCGCGCCTGCTCCTGAGGCGTCAGCTTGATTTGGATTTCGTGGGTAATAGCGAGCGCCACCTGGCGCTGCAGCGTCAATACTTCACGCAGATCACGCTCGTAAGTATTCGCCCACAAGTGCTGGTCGGTTTTTGCTTCGATCAACTGCGCGGTAATTCGAACGAGATCTCCAGAGCGCACCACCGAGCCTTCGACTATTGCATCTACATTCAACTGCTGCGCGATCTCCGGCAGCGACTTCGTCGTGTTTTTAAATTGCATGACCGAGGTGCGCGAAATTACCCGCAAGGCTTTCACTTTGGCGAGTTCGGTAATCACGGCTTCCGTCATGCCGTCGGCAAAGTACTCTTGCTGGGGGTCGCCAGAGAGGTTCGCGAGAGGCAACACGGCAATCGTCTCAAAGGTTTTGCTGCGTTTGGAAAAAAAATAGAGTCCACCGGCGATGAGCAAAATGAGAAAAGCAGCAATGCTGCCGTAGAGAAAAGTACGCCGTCTCTGCAAAAGATTTGGCTTGATCTTGTTTGCGGATGAAGAGGCACGAGCTTCGGTAGGAGATTTCAAATCCGCCAGCAAATCGTCGATGTGCTGATACCGCGTTGCCGGATCTTTGTCCAAAGCTTTGCCGATGATATGCTGCAAGCCGGTTGCAACCTCGGCGCGGTGACGGGACAAAGGCTCCGGTTCTTCGTTCACAATCGCATACATGATCGCCTGCTCATACACGCCGCGAAACGGCAACTGGCCGGTGAGCATTTCATACAGCACTACGCCAAACGACCAAATATCCGTACGCTGATCAACCAGCT